>CAVALS010000040.1:0-6771 GCA_963589385.1 Bacteroidaceae bacterium | reverse complement strand
GTCCAGCGCGCCTTGGGATCCCACACGCACACGTCGGCATCGGCGCCCTCGGCAAGACAGCCCTTGTGCGGATACATGCCAAAGACGCGCGCCGGGTTCTCGCTCATCAGGCGGCACAGATCCTCGGGACCCAGCTGTCCCTCAAAGCTCGTGGCAATCGCAACGGGACGATGCTCCACGCCGGGCCCGCCGTTGGGAATCGCGCGGAAATCATCGCGTCCGCGGTCCTTTTGCCCGTGCAGGTTAAAGCTGCAATGATCGGTCGCAATAGTATCGATCTCGCCGGCCACAAGCGCCTCGCGCAGCGCGGCACGGTCGCCGGCATGGCGCAGTGGCGGGCTCATCACATACTTGGCACCCGCAAAGCCGTCCTCGCCCTGCTCCAAGTAGCAAGTATCGTCGAGCATCAGATACTGAGGGCAGGTCTCGACATAGATGTTCTTCTGCCCGCGCGCTTTGGCAGCGCGAATGGCCTCGAGCCCCAGCTTGGTCGAAAGGTGCACCACATTGACTGGAGCGTCCCCGGCTAAGTGCGCCAGATACAGCAGACGACTCACGGCCTCACCCTCGCACACGTCCGGACGGCTGAGCGCATGCCCCTCGGGCCCATGAATCCCCTGCTCGTACACGCGCTTCTGCAGTTCATTCACCAGCGTACCGTTCTCGCAATGCACGCAGAGCATGCCGCCCACGCGCTTGAGTTCCTCCAGCACCTCGAGCGTCTCGGCGTCGTCCAGGCGCAGGTGGTCATAGGCAAAGTAGGCCTTAAACGACGACACGCCCGCCTCGCGCATGGCCGAAAGATCGGCGCGGTTGCGTTCATTCCACTCGGCGAGTGCCATATGAAACGCGTAGTTGGCCGTGCAGGTTCCGTCGGCGCGGCGATGCCACTCGGCCAAGGCATCGGGCATGGTCACGCCGCGATCGGCCGTCGCGTAGTCCACGATGGTCGTCGTACCGCCGCAGGCAGCCGCACGCGTACCGGTCTCAAAGCTATCGGCCGTCCAATCCATGCCAGTCCAGCACTGCATGTGCGTGTGGCCGTCGATAAAGCCGGGGAACACCCAACAGTCGGTGGCGTCCTGGACGGTATCGCCCTCGCCCGGCTCGATTGCCGCGGCGATCCGCACAATCTTATCGCCCTCCATGGCAAGATCGGCGCGGCGAAGCCCCTGGGGCGTCACGAGCGCGCCGTTTTTGATGATGATCATAATTGCTCCTTATTGATTGATGCAGTTGGCCACGCGATCAAAATACGAGCAGGCGGCGATATGCTCCGTTATGCGTTGCTGTCCCTTGGCGGTATCGACGTCCCACAGCTCGTAGGCACGCGCCTCGACCAGCACCACGTCGGTACGGTCCTTGAGGATCGAACCGCCGCCGTCCTTGCCCTCAAGACACATAAGTGCATCGAACAGTTCCGCCGGAAAGAGCACCGGGCTCGAAGGCTCACCGTTGCACGCAAGACGCACCGGATGTTTGCGGCCACACTCGTCAAACGCACGAACCATAGCCTCAAAAGAACCCGAACTCACGAGCGGCTGGTCGCCCGGCAAAAAGAGGCAACCTTTCCAGTTGCGTTCGACTCCCCACGAAAGGCCCGCACGGACGCTTTCGCTGCGCAGCTCGCCATCGTGCAGCACGCACGGGCAATGCTTGTCCTCGCAAATCTGAGCGACCTCGGGCCAACGCGTCGAAACCACAACGTCAAAGCCCCGGGGAACCGAATCGATGGTCCGGGCAATCAGCGGCTCGCCATAGATATCGGCAAGCATCTTGTTAGAGCCAAACCGCTTGCCCTCGCCCGAAGCCATAATGACGCATCCAAGTTTCATGGTGATACCTCCCCTGAAACCATCGTACCCATAACTCGCGCCGCGGGCATCTACATCGAAAGCGCTTATCCCGCACGCCCGCGATGCAAAAAGGGGCACCCCGCCGGTTGGCAGAGCGCCCCCTTTACATGGCTTACCTCAACCCGGCTTTAGGCCTGGAGCCAACGGGCGGTGTTGCGCTCGTCGAGGGCCTTGAGGGTAGCGGCGGGATCGGCAACCTTCTGCAGGAACATCATGGCTGCGATGGCGTACGGCTTGTAGCTGGCCTCCTTGTACATGCCCACGCGGTGCATGTCGAAGACGTCGGCGTTAACCTCGCCGTGCTCGCAGGAGACACCGGAGATGTCGGCGGGCAGCGGGTGCATAAAGATGGTGTCCTGGCCGTTGGCAGTCTTCTTCATGAGCTCGGTCGTGGAGCACCAGTCCTGATGGGTGGCGTTCTGGGCGAGCAGCTCCTTCTCGAGCGCGGCGATGCCGGCGTCGTCGCCCTCGGCGTACAGGTTGGTGCGCTTCTCCATGGCGGCAAACGGAGCCCAGCTCTTGGGGATCACGATGTCGGCGCCCTCGAAGGCCTCGGCCATAGTGTTGACCTGCTTAAAGGTGGTGCCGGACTCGGCGGCATAACCCTTGGCGCGCTCGACGACCTCAGGCATGAGGTCGTAGCCCTCGGGGTGGGCCAGGGTGACGTCCATGCCAAAGCGGGGCAGCAGGCTGATCAGCGACTGCGGGCAGGACAGCGGCTTGCCGTAAGAGGGCGAATAAGCCCAGGTGACGGCAACCTTCTTGCCCTTGAGGTTCTCAAGGCCGCCAAACTCGTTGATGAGGTAGAGCATGTCGGCAGAGGACTGCGTGGGGTGGTCGGAATCGGACTGCAGGGAGATGAGCGTGGGGCGGTGATCCAGAACGCCGTCCTCGTAGGCCTGCTGGACAGACTCGGAGACCTCGGCCATGTAGGCGTCGCCCTTGCCGATGTACATGTCGTCGCGGATGCCGATGACGTCGGCCATGAAGGAGATCATGGTAGCGGTCTCGCGGACGGTCTCGCCGTGGGCGATCTGGGACTTCTTCTCGTCCAGGTCCTGCAGCTCAAGGCCGAGCAGGTTGGCGGCCTTAGAGAAAGAGAAACGCGTACGGGTAGAGTTGTCGCGGAACAGGGAGACGGCCAAGCCCGAGTCGAAGATCTTGGACGAAACGTTGTTCTCGCGCAGGGCGCGCAGGGCGTCGGCGACGATGTAGAGCGCCTTGAGCTCATCGGTGGTCTTGTCCCAGGTGTGCAGGAAGTCGCTGCCGTACATACCCTTAAAATCGAGGCCGTTCAGCTGCTCGACGAGCTCGGTAAACTTGGCGTCCATGGAAATGTCCTTTCAAAAGATGAAACGATCGCAATGAGTAGACGTGCTCCGGCATGCGCGTGTGGCTAGAACATGCAGAGCACTATGACGAGGACCCGCCACCGTTGAGGAAGCATGGGAGATAACGACCGCGGGCCCCGAGTCAACAGGGGGTGCCGGGGACACGAGCGGCCCCCGGCTCAACAAAATCGAGGAATGGGACTAATCGATCTTGTTGTTGGTCAGACCGGCACGGAACACGGTGGCGTCGCCATCGGCCTGGCTCGGATCGTAGAGGTTCAGGGCAGCCACGTACATGGCGGCAGCGGTGACCAGGTCGTCCTTGTAGGTGACCTCGTTGGGAGCGTGAGCCTGAGACTCGGCACCCGGGCCAAAGCCCACGCAGGGAATGCCGTAGCGGCCCTGGATGGAGACGCAGTTCGTGGAGAAGGTCCACTTGTCGCACAGCGGGCGACCGGTGCGCTTGTCCATGCTAGGCTCGCAGCCGATGCGCTCGTCACCAAACATGGCCTTGTGGGCGTCGACGAGGGCCTTGACGTGCGGAGCGGTCTCCTTGTTGATCCACGTGGGGAAGTAAGCCTCGGTCTCGTAGACCTCGCCGGTCCAGGACGGACGGTCGTACATGTACATGGAGACCTTCACGTCGTCGCCGTACTTCTTGGCGGCCGGCAGGTTGCGGATCTCGTCCAGGCAGGACTCCCAGGTCTCACCGGCGGTCATACGACGGTCGATGGAGATGGCGCAGGAGTCGGCCACGGCGCAGCGGCTGGGGCTGGTGTAGAAGATCTGGCTGACGGTGCAGGTGCCGCGGCCCAGGAAGCGGGCATCCTCGTAGTGCTCGGGGTTGTACTTGGGGTCGAGCATCTTGACGAGGCCCTTGATGTCGGTCGACTCGTCGCAGCCGTTGTTGTTGAGGGCGCGGACGTCGGCGATGATGTCGGCCATCTTGTAGATGGCGTTGTCGCCGCGGTCGGGAGCGGAGCCGTGGCAGGAGGTGCCGTGAACGTCAACGCGGATCTCCATGCGGCCGCGGTGACCGCGATAGATGCCGCCGTCGGTGGGCTCGGTGGAAATGACGAACTCGGGCTTAATGCCGTCCTTGTTGTAGATGTACTGCCAGCACATGCCGTCGCAGTCCTCTTCCTGGACGGAGCCGACGACCATGATCTTGTAGCCCTCGGGGATGAGGCCCATGTCCTTCATCATCTTGGCAGCGTAGGTAGCGGAAGCCATGCCGCCCTCCTGGTCAGAGCCGCCGCGGCCGTAGATGATCTCGTCGGTCTCGTAGCCCTCATAGGGATCGGCGTCCCAGTTCTCGATGTTGCCGATGCCGACGGTGTCGATGTGGGAGTCGATGGCGATGATCTTGTCGCCCTCGCCCATAAAGCCCATGACGTTGCCCAGGCCGTCGACCTTGACCTCGTCATAGCCAAGGCTCTCCATCTCGGCCTTAATGCAGGCAACAACCTCACCCTCCTCGCAAGACTCAGAGGGATGGGAGATCATAGCGCGCAGGAAGCGAGTCATATCAGCACGATGGGACTCAGCAGCAGCCTTAATGGCATCAAAATCGAGTTCTTTAGTCATTGTTCATAACCTTTCAAACGAAGGAATCTACCTGTGAGGTGGCGGAGCGATACCTATTTACTCCGCCCCAACGATTAGCAAGTGGGATATTCGCCTTCCCAAACAATGCGGCGATACTGGTCGGGATCCGTATCGCCCTCGGTGGAGAAGCAGAGCACGGAGCTCGTCTTGTCCAGGCCGATGAGCTCCTTGAGCTCGGCGTACTCGGGATCGAGCATGAGGGTCTCGACCAGGCCGGTGGTCACAGCGCCGGACTCGCCGGAAATGACGCGCGGGTCGCCCTTCTCGGGAGCGCCCAGGGTGCGCATGCCGCGAGCGGTGACCCAGTCGGGGCAGGACACGAAGGCGGTGGCGTGGTTGCGCAGGATATCCCAGCCCAGAATGTTGGGCTCGCCGCAGCACAGACCGGCCATGATGGAAGGCATGTCGCCGTCCACGATGCGCGGATCGCCGTCGCCGGCGGCAGCGCCCTTGTACAGGCAGGCGGCAGGCGCGCACTCAGCCACGACGAAGGTGGGCGGGTTATCGGGATACAGGTTGGTGAAGTAGCCCACCACGGCGCCGGCGAGCGAACCCACGCCAGCCTGGACAAACACGTGGGTCGGGCGGTTGATGGCCATCTCGCGCAGCTGCTCGGCAGCCTCGGAAGCCATGGTGCCGTAGCCCTCCATGATCCAAGACGGGATCTTCTCGTAGCCCTCCCAGGCGGTGTCCTGAACGATGACGCCGCGCTCGCAGGCGTCGGCCTCGGCGGCGGCCATGCGCACGCACTCGTCGTAGTTGACCTCTTCGATGGTCACCGTTGCGCCCTCGGCGGCGATGTTATCGAAGCGGGGCTTAGTGGAACCCTTGGGCATGTGAACGACGGCCTTCTGGCCCAGCTTGTTGGCAGCCCATGCCACGCCGCGGCCATGGTTGCCGTCGGTGGCGGTAAAGAAGGTGGCCTGGCCAAAGTCCTCGGCCAGCTGATCGGAGGTCAGGTAATCGAAGGTGCAGTCGGCAACGTCCTTGCCGGTCTCGTCGGCAATGTAGTTGGCCATGGCAAACGAGCCGCCCAGGACCTTAAAGGCGTTGAGGCCAAAGCGATAGCTCTCGTCTTTAACGCACAGGTTGGACAGGCCCAGGCGCGCGGCCTGGCCGTCCAGGCGGGCAAGCGGAGTGACGGTGTACTGGGGGAACGACTGGTGGAAGGCACGGGCCTTCTTCACGTGGTCGAGACTCATGATTCCCAAGTGCTTGTCATCGCTCTTGGGCATCGTGTTGCTCGCCCACTGGATCTTATCGGCCATACGGTGAACTCCTTAAGTCCTCTCTTGCCGGCCCCCGCATACGCGTTTCAGCCCGATCCCATTCACACGGCTGAACTTTTATGTGGATGCCAAACAAAAAGTTTGTTAGTAATGTTCTATCACACTTTTTGATTGGCATACCTAACGAATTGTTTGTTGCCGTAATCGGTACTTTTTCGCCGCCGAACGGTCAAGAATTGCCTTGTTGATGGATTTGTTTGCGGTCAAGTGTGGTTTATGGCAAAGTGTGCCCAAACTAATTTTTAGGAAGGCACCCATGACCCCCGCACAGATTGAGTTTTACAAGCGCCTCGCACACGGCCTGGCGCTCCAATTTGGCCCCAACTGCGAAGTCGTCGTCCACGATCTGGAGACCGAGGACGTGGACCACTCCATCGTAGTGATCGAAAACGGCCACGTCAGCGGGCGCAAACTGGGTGACGGCCCCAGCCATATTGTGTTTGAGTCCATGCACGAGGGCAGCACCGACGTACACGACCGCGAGCCGTACCTCACTAAAACCACCGATGGCAAGCTGCTCAAGTCCTCGACCATCTTTATCCGCAACGACGAAGGCAAGCCCGTCGGCATTTTGGGCATCAACTTTGACATTACGCTTATGAAGGCTTTTGAGCGCTCGCTCGACGCTTTCACCGGCACCGGCGGCACGGGCTATACCGAGCCCGAGCCCATTACCAAGAACATCGG
>CAVALS010000039.1:0-2856 GCA_963589385.1 Bacteroidaceae bacterium | reverse complement strand
CTGGTGATCTCCGCCTTGAGAGGGCGGCGTCCTAAACCGCTAGACGAACGGGCCACATGACATCTGCACTGCCGTGCTGCGAGGAAATATATTACGGGACAAAAAACATCAGCGCAAGAAGAAATTCCAAATTGCCGAAAAATTGTAGGCAGGTTATGGAACACACAGGTAAACTGGGTAGCTAATTCAAGTTGAGATGGACCAAAAGAGCTTCGCGCTCGTTGGGGATGTTGTCTTCAATCACGGCGTCGAGGGCGGAGTTGAGTAGCTGCCCCAGTTCCGGCCCGGGCTTGACTCCGGCACGGATCAGGTCGCCGCCGTTGAGGGCGAGCATCTTGAGCGTATAGGGCTCCCCCGCCTTCAGCAGCTCGTGCGCCATCGCGCGCATCTCCTCAATCGTCTCAACGTAATAGAAGCACGACGGGGCCTTGCCGAGCGTGTCGGCACGCTTAAGATCCATGAGCTCGTCCATCAAACGCGGCGTGTCGACGCCCTCGCCCGAAAGCGCGCGCATCATATTGAGCAGGCAGGAGCGCTCGGGGCGCAGCGGCTTGTCGTGATATTTGATGAGCAGGCACACGTCGCGCACCAGGTCGTGCGAGAGCGCCAGGCGATCCATAATGACGCGCGTTTTTTTGGCGCCGAGCTCGGGATGACCGTAGAAGTGTCCGCTGCCGGCGTGATCGACCGTGAAACACTCGGGCTTGGACACATCGTGCAAAAACGCCGCCCACATAAGCCTCGACGAGGGCGCGACGCCGTCGCACAGCGCAAGCTCCCCTGCCACCGTCAGCACACGAGCGATATGCTCGTAAACGTTAAACGCATGATAGACACTTCGCTGATCAAAGCCGCGACCCGCTGCCAGCTCAGGCACAGAGGCACAGATGAGCTCGGGGTAGCGCAGCATCGCGTCTCCCCCATGACCGGTCGAAAGAATGCCCTCAAGCTCAATACCCACACGCTCGCGCGCCACGGCGTCGAGCAGCGGCGCGCACTCGGCAAGCGCGCGCTTAGTCTCGGGCTCAATCATAAAGTCCAGGCGGCAGGCAAAGCGCACCGCACGCAACATGCGCAGGGCGTCCTCGTTAAAACGGCGCTTAGGATCACCGACGGCACGAATCAGCTTGCGCTCCAAGTCAACCTGGCCGTCGTAGCGGTCGACAAGCCCGCGCTCGGGATGCCAGGCCATAGCGTTGACGGTAAAGTCGCGGCGCGCCAGATCGTCCTCGAGCGAGGCGGCACGCTCCACACTCTGGGGATGGCGACCATCGGTGTAAAAGCCATCCAGACGGTACGTGGTGACCTCGATACGCTCGCCATCGGAAATAGCCGTGATTCCGCCAAATTTAATGCCCGACTCCACAACCGCGATGCCGGCGGCCTCGAGCGCCGCTTTGGACTCCTGCCACAGGCCGCTACAGCACATATCAACATCGTGGCTGGGGCACCCCATCAGGGCGTCGCGCACCCAACCGCCCACGTACCAAGCCTCAAGACCAGCCGCCTCAAGCGTGCGCAGGACGCACAGGGACGCATCGGACGGTTGAGTACCGTTGAGCGAAACATTGCACATGCCTATGGCCTCCTGCACTTGTGAGCGTTAATCGATGGTTCTCAAGAAGTCTAACAAGAAACGAGAAAGCGCGCACACGCAATCGCGTCGTCAATTCCATAAAACGAGACAGCAGACGCAATATGCGTTCAGTGCACAAAAAACACCCGCCTCGGATATCCAAAGCGGGTGTTCGGCAGCGATTTTTCGATGCGGCTAGCAGACCTGACGAACCTCGATGTGCTTCTTATATTCGTCCACCTTGGCAAAATCGCCCAGACCGGGGCACTCGACCACGTTGGCGCCGGTGGCCATCGACAGACGGAGGGCATCCTCGACTCGCTCGGGAGCGTCGTGCCATACGGACAGGAAGGCAGCGAGCGAGGAATCGCCGGCGCACACCGTCGACAGCAGCTTGACGTCGAAGGTGCGGTTGGCAAACCAGATGTGCTCGCCGTTGGAGAAGTACGCACCGGCGCCACCGAGGGTCAGCAGCACGTTCTTGGCGCCCTTAGCGTGCAGCTCGGACATCGCGCCCTTGACGGACTCATCGTCGCCACCGTTCACCTTAATGCCAAAGATGTCGAGCAGCTCGTCGTCATTGGGCTTGATCAGCAGCGGCTCCATGGCAATGAGGTCTGCCAGCTGATGGCTCGAGATGTCGAGGACGAACTCGGCCCCCTTGGCCTTGACGCGGCGCAGGACCTCGGCCAAGAAGCCCTCGGAAGTGTTGGGAGGCAGCGAGCCGCTGATGACCAGGCAGGTCATGTCATCGAGCGAATCGATGAGCTCAAACATCTCCTGCTCGTTGGCCTCGTTGATGGCGGCACCGGCGTTGACCATGTTGTACTCGGTGTCGGGTCCGGCATTGAGGAACACGTTGACGCGCGTGATGCCGTCGGTCCACACGGGCTTGACGGGCACGCCCAGGGCCTCGGCGCCCTTAACGATAAACTCGCCCGAGAAGCCAGCGAAAAAGCCCAGGATCGTGGTGTCGACACCGTAGTGATCGAGGGTGAACGAGACGTTGAGACCCTTGCCGTTGGGCGTGTAGACGGCGTTACGGGTACGCGTGACGGTGTTGGCAGCAAGGCCATCGCAGGCGATGTTGTAGTCAATGGCGGGATTTGCAGTGAGCGTGTAAATCATGAATGTTCCTTTCACGAAGTAACGTGTTGATGAAAGTATATTCCACCCATCGGTAAAAGGCTAGGACAACTCGGTGAACGGTGTGGAAGCGATGAAGTACGGCAGAGCATCTCTCTCCAATGACGGAACAAAAAAGGCGCCCCAGCCGAAAC
>CAVALS010000038.1:0-3504 GCA_963589385.1 Bacteroidaceae bacterium | reverse complement strand
GAATCGGCTTGGTGAGCATGCGCGACACGAGCGATCCGATAACGACCGAAATGCAGATTGCAACAACCGCGGCGAGGGCCATGGCGTTAAAGGTCTTCTCCCTAAACGCAGAGTCCGCCTTGGTGAGCAGAGCGTCGGAGCCGATGGCCCACAGCTTTACCTGTCCGACATGCTCGCCGGAAGACGTTACAATCTCGACGTTAGCAACGCTATCGGAGTCGGTTGGAGCAGACGAGACCGGGCTATGCGATGCCCTCTTGCCGCTCGTGTCGTCGGTCGTAGCCTGGTTTTCGCGTACATCGGCGGTGGCGCTTGCCGAGGGCCAGGAATCGTCATAAACGATCACGCCCTTTTTATTGACGACCTGCATGCCCAGATCGTCGGAAACCAAACTCGACGTTGCGACCGTGCGCAGTTCTCCCGCGGTCCAAGAGCCGTTTTCCTCATATGAGGTCGCCAACTTCTCGGCAGCGGAATTTGCGATTTCGACGATATTGGAGCGTGTGTAATCCGAAAAGACTGTGCCCCACACAACAGAGACAACGCCCACCAGCACCAATACTGTCATGAGCGATGTCAGAGCAAAAGCAAGTGCCATGCGCGAGGGATAGCTCATCGTTGGCCGTGAATCGGAACGAGGCGTGTTCCAACTAGCCTTGGAACCCGCCTCGCTCTCCTGCTTGTGCTTTTGTCCGATTTCAAAGCGCGCAGGTGTCATATGTGATTTCCCTATTTCTCGTCCGACTTATCGGTCTTGGCCGGAGCCTCGAAGCGATAGCCGACACCATGGACGGTGTAGAGCCACTTGGGCTTCTTGGGATCATCGCCCAGCTTGGCGCGAAGGTTCTTCACGTGGCTATCGATGGTGCGCTCATAGCCCTCAAAGTCATACCCGAGCACTTTCTCGACCAGCTCCATGCGGTTATACACACGGCCGGGATGGCGGGCAAGCGTGGTGAGCAGCTTGAACTCGGAAGCCGTCAGATCGACTTCCTTGCCCTCGACCAAGATCTTGTGGCCCGAGATATCGATGACCAGATCGCCGAAGTCGAGTACCTCGACGGCGGGCTCGTCGGCCTGATGGGCACGGCGGAACAGAGCGCGAACGCGGGCGACGAGTTCGCGCGGCGAGAACGGCTTAATCAGATAGTCGTCGGCGCCGAGCTCAAGACCGATAATACGGTCCTCGATCTCGCCCTTAGCCGTCAGCATGATGATGGGGACATCCGAGGTATCGCGAATGGTGCGGCAAACGCGCTCGCCGGGGATCTTGGGGAGCATAAGGTCGAGCACGACCAGGTCGAACTGATGCTTCTCGAACTCCTCGATCGCGGACTGGCCGTCGCCGACGCCCACAACCCAGTAGCCTTCGCGCTCGAGATAGGCAGCGACGGCGTCACGGATTGCCTTCTCATCCTCGACCAGCAGAATCTTTTTTGCATCTGAAGCCATAACACGGCCCCCCTGTCTCAATTAGCTAAGAACAAGCCCATTTTAACGCACCTGAGCCCGCCAGATGCCGCTATGACGCGGCAGCTCGGCGGGCGGTACTCACAATTACAACGCGTTTATTCCCCTGTTGGCGCCTTTTTAACCCCTCTAAGCTTAAAGAGAGAATAGGCGTGCAGTGACTGTCTCTGGTATACCCTGGCTGTTGCGCACCGTGGCGTACGTAAGGAATGAGTCCGACTTTCCCGCCGTAGCTGGATAATCGCCATACTCCAAAGCGCGGTCGGGCGACAGCAGCGAGCCATAGGTCTTGGCAGAGGTGTCGATCAGGAAATGCGACGCCTGTACCTTAACAAGGTATTTATTCTTCTTGCCAGCCGCACATGCAAGCGGCTCGCGGGACAGGAAGAGATACGGCCCTCCCTCATTACCGATATACGTGCCCATGTTGCCCAGGCTGCCCACGCCACTATAGGCCGCCTCGATAGAAAACACGAAGGTATCGCCCATATATACGGCCTCGAAAGGCGAGACTGACGAGGGAAGAACTAGCTGGGCACGTTTGGTGTTGTTGCCGTCGGTCAGATCGATTGCCGTTATGCCGTAGTAGACGCCCTCGTCGTTGCGGACACGCGGCGAGATGGTCAAAATGCCGTCGCTCGCGCGCGGGGCCGATGCAAAGCGGCCCGTCGATTTCCAAATTACCTCGGCCTTGGATTCATCAAGCGAGCGACGATAGCAAAACGAATCACTACTCGTTTTATTGCCGCCTGCCGAAGGCATTTTATACCAGATGACCGATGACCCGAACGCCGTGAACAGGGGCGGATCATAGTCCTTGCCACCTCGATCGAGCTCAACCACGTCGCCAGAGAGCGAAGCGCCCGACAGATTTTGAGCGTAGAGCTTCCACGATGAATTGGCAAAGTTCATCTCAACCCACGCGAATACGCCGTCGCCGGCACGGACATCGTAGAATGCATATCCCGTGCCCTCGATAGGATCCTCGATTAATGTGGTAAGCGAGCCATCACCCAGGTTGAGCACACCGAGTGTGTTGGCGTGCAGCGCCGATGCGGGCGCCATCATCGCCGCGGCGTAATCGCCGTCGCAGTAGTACAGCAGCGTACCCAGAGGCAGCGTCCACGACGCCGCCGGCTCAAGATCGATGTCGACTGCCTCGTACTCATCCGTAATCGAGATGATCTTGGAATCGTCCTTGATAACCTGCGGCTCGCCGGCGGCATCATCGCTGGTGCCCGTTTTTTTCGAGCATCCGGCAAGTACCGTGGCAGCGCCCGCGGCAGCCCCACCGAGTACGAAGCCGCGACGCGATATTCCGTTCTTGATGTGATCGGCGATACCCATTAGGCGATCTCGGCGCGAGCGGCCTCGATAGCGCGTGTAAGCTGGTCGGCGCAGGAGGTCTTTTTCATACCGCAGGTATTACCGGCGAGAACCTCGATTACGCGATCGGCAGGAGCGCCCTCGACCAGCTTGGAGATAGCCTTGAGATTGCCGTCGCAGCCGCCGGTAAATTCAACGCCCATCACCTTGTTGCCGTCATCGGAAAGGTCAAGGTGAATATTGCGAGCACACACGCCCTGAGGCTTGTAATCAAACGAAATCATGCGATCCCCTCTCAGAATGTTATTCGAGACGACTATTATCCCCGTCTTTCCCTAAATGCAACGAGGCGCTTTGCCGGCAACACACATTACCAGCAAAGCGCCCTAAAAAGCTAACGTTATGCCCGAGCCTACTCGAAGCTCAGCTGCTCCAGACGATCAAAGACCGTGTCGATACGGGTGAGGAAGTCCCACGGATCAAAGATCTCGTCGAGCTTCTCCTGACTGACGGTGCAGCGCGGGTCGGCCTCGAGACGCTCCTTAAAGGTGGGGCCGGAGACACAATCCTGTACCTCGTGCCAGGTTGCCATAGCGTTCTCCTGCACAATGGCGTACGCGTCCTCGCGGGTGATGCCCGTATCGACAAGGGCGAGCAGCACCTTGGAGGAGAAGATGAGGCCGCGGGTCTTATTGAGGTTGGCCATCA
>CAVALS010000037.1:0-8229 GCA_963589385.1 Bacteroidaceae bacterium | reverse complement strand
GAGTGAGTGGGCAGTGCGGGCTGCGAACAGGCTATGAGCTGGGCGCAGAGACCGGCTCCCATGCAATAAACGCCCAACGGACCTTGCGGACGTGGTCGAGCATATAGCGTCCCTGCGGCACACCCTTGGAGCCCGGCTCACCGGCATGGGGGTTCTCAATCATGTGCTGGGCGATGTAGTCGCGCAGACGGTCGACCTTATCCTCGTTGCCATGCTCGAGCATACGGGAAAAATCTGCTACGCCCGCTTCAAGGTTATCGAAGGTATCGCGACGAGGCGATTCAAAGTACGTAACCTGCGGCAGGGCACCCATCTGAATGAGGATATTAAAAGCATACACAAAGCCATTACTGCAGGTAACCGAGGCACCGATGGCGTTCATCAGGTGCAGGTCATAGCGCGGGCTGGAGTTGGCGACCATCGTGACAGCACAACGCCGACGAGCCGTACGATCAAGCTTGGCAAGCGCGCCTTTTAGATTGGTCGTCGTAACTGACCGACTGGCAAAGGCAACATCCACCGCTTTCGCGACCGGTCCAACCAGATCCCAATCGTCATCCCAAGCAAGCTCAAGCGGCGTTATGCGCCCCTCGAGCCCGTAATACTCAATGCCGGCATCAAGGGTGCCCAACATAGCAGGAGAGAAGTCGGCAGCAATCACAGGATGTCCGTCTTGCGCAAGCGGAATAGCAATCGACCCAGCCCCACACCCCATATCAAGCACCGATTCACCAGGCTTTAACGCCAACAGCTTCATAAAGTCTCGGGCATACGGAGCAGTCTCAAGCGGCCGAAAATGCCGAGCCCTTTTATCCCACTCAAAAGAATCATCAGCCCGCCGCCGAGCAGCTTGCAGACGCATCCATTCGCCATTCCAATCCGCAGCAAGCAGCTCAGATTGAATTACACTATCAGCCACGGGCTATCCCCCTCACAACAAAAAAGCGACTCCCCCCAAAAGAAGAGCCGCAACCAGCATATATCAGAAAAAGAACCGTTCCAACGCCAAACCGCCGCACCAGCCAAGTGGTGCAGGAGCGAAGCAACTGCAACCGGGATAGAACCCAACTGAGGTCCCGTTGTGCGGGAGCCCCGGGGAGGGCAAATATATAAGGTCGATCGCGAGTTCCGCACGAGCCGGAGAGCACTTAATGTGCTCTCCGTGCGAGTCAGGACTGTCCGAGCAGGCGACCTTATATATTTGCCCTCCCCGGGGCTCCTCGCCCGAACCCCTCAGCTAGTTCTTGAGCGAGTTCAGCGGTGCCGGGAAGCGTCCGCCACGGTGGGCAAGCACGGTGCCGGCGTTGGGGTTCACCGGCATGATGGGTGCACGGCCAAACAGGCCGCCGTACTCGACGCAGTCGCCCACGCCCTTGCCGATGGCGGGAATCACGCGCACGGCCGTGGTCTTGTTGTTGATGACGCCGATGGCCATCTCGTCGGCGATGATGCCGGCGATGGTCTCGACCGGGGTGTCGCCGGGGATGGCGATCATGTCCAGGCCAACGGAGCACACACAGGTCATGGCCTCGAGCTTCTCGAGCGAAAGCGCGCCGGCTTCGACGGCGGCGATCATGCCGGCGTCCTCGGACACGGGGATAAAGGCGCCGGAGAGACCGCCCACGCTGGAGCTGGCCATGACGCCGCCCTTCTTGACGGCATCGTTGAGCATGGCGAGCGCACAGGTCGTGCCCGGGCCACCGCAGGTGCCCACGCCGATAATCTCGAGGATGCGGGCAACGGAGTCGCCGATGGCAGGCGTGGGAGCCAGCGACAGGTCGACAATGCCTTTCTCGACACCCAGACGGCGGGCTGCCTCACGGCTCATGAGCTCGCCGGCGCGGGTGATCTTAAAGGCGGTCTGCTTGATTTTCTCGGCAACCTCCATCATCGAGGCGGAGTCGGGGAGCGTCTCCAAGGCAGCAGCCATAACGCCGGGGCCCGAGACGCCAACGTTGATGACGGCGTCGGCCTCGCCACCGCCGTGGACGGCGCCCGCCATAAACGGGGAGTCCTCGACCATATTGGCAAAGCAGACAAACTTGGACGCGCCAACGGAATCCTGGTCGGCCGTGAGTTTAGCGGCATCGATGATGGTCTGGGCGGCCATGAGCACGGCGTCCATGTTGATACCGGCGCGCAGGCTGGCGACGTTGACGCTGGAGCAGACGCGGCTCGTGGTGGCGAGCGCCTGGGGGATGGACTGGATGACGCGGCGGTCGGCGTCGCCGATGCCCTTCTGGACGAGCGCGGAGAAGCCGCCCAGGTAATCGATGCCGAGCGTCTCGGCCGCGCGGTCGAGGGCATGCGCGATGGGGGTGAGGTCCTCATCCTTGCAGCATGCGGCGATCTGCGCCACCGGGGTGACGGAAACGCGCTTGTTGACGATGGGGATACCGTACTCGCGCTCGAGGTTCTCGGCGGTCTCGACCAGATGCTCAGCCGTGTGCGTCACGTGGTCGTAGATCTTCGTGCACATGCGGTCGAGGTTCTCGTCGCCGCAACCCATGAGCGAAACACCCATGGTGATGGTCCTGATGTCGAGGTTCTGTTCCTCAACCATGCCGCGGGTTTCCGCGATTTCTGCGGGCGTGATCGCCATCCTTGCGCTCCTATCTGCCAAAACGAGCATAGTCTTATCTATTCTAACGTGCCGCACGTGCCAAGTGGCGCATGCGGCACGTTTTGGTGCTCGGTTGTTTCCGTTGTGTTACTGCCCAAAGACCTCTTCGGCGATGCGAGCGCTTTCGGCGGCGTCCTTGGCGTAGTAGTCCGCGCCGATCTGCTTGGCGTATTCGGGGGTGAGTACGGCGCCGCCCACGATGATCTTGACGCCCGGCACCTCGGCATGGAGCAGCTTGATGGTCTCCTCCATGGCGACGACTGTGGTAGTCATAAGCGCCGAGAGGCCGACGAGCTTAATGTCACGCTCCTGCACGGTCTTGAGCACCTCTTGCGGGTCGACGTCGCGGCCTAGGTCAAAGACGGTGTAGCCGTAGTTATCGAGCAGCATCTTGACGATGTTCTTGCCAATATCGTGGATGTCGCCCTTGACGGTGGCCACGCAGATCTTGCCCTTGTCGGCAATCTCGCCGGCGGGCATCAGGCGCTTGATGGTGTCGAAGCCCACGCGTGCCGCCTCGGCCGAGGCCATAAGCTGCGGCAAGAAGAACTTGCCCTGGTCAAAGAGGACGCCCACCTCGTCGAGGGCGGGGATAAAGTGGTTGTTGATGAGGTCCATGGCGTCGTGGTCGGCCAGCAGACGCTCGGTCTCGGCAGCGATCTCGCCTTTGCGGCCCGAGACGACCATGCGACGAATCGGGTCGTCGTTGCCGTCGGTGCCGGCGGTGCCCGCGGCAGGCGCGGCATCACTCGATGCGGCCTGAGCCGCTGCCGGGTTGGCGGCGATCTTGTACGGATCGGTCCAGCCGGCGTAGCGCTCGATGTATCCGGTCGAGCCCTCGTCCTCAACGCTCAGGACGCGATAGCTGTAGACGGTGTCCATAAAGCGCTTGGAACCCGGGTTCATGATGGGGGCGTCCAGGCCCGCGCCAAAGGCGGCGGCCAAAAAGACCGAACCCAGCAGCGGGCGGGCAGGCAGGCCAAAGCTGATGTTCGACACGCCGAGCGCGCATTTGACGCCCAGGCGCTCCTTGCACAGGGACATGGCGCGCAGGATCTGCTCGGCCTGGCGTTGATTGGTCGAGGCGGTCATGACCAGGCAGTCGATGAGGATGCGGTCCGGTCCGATGCCGTAGCGGGCGGCCTCGGCCACGATGCGCTCGGCGATGACGAAGCGAGCCTCGGCGGTATCGGGGATGCCGCCTTCGTCGAGCGTAAGGCCGACAACGTTGGTGCCGTAGTGGGCGACCAGCGGAAAGATCTCATCCATGATCTGCTGCTTGCCATTGACCGAGTTGATAATGGGCTTGCCGGCGTAGCGGCGCACGGCGGCCTCGACAGCGGCGGGGTCGGTGGAGTCGATCTGCAGCGGCAGCAGCGTGGAGCCCTGGAGCTGTTCGGTCGCCTGTTGGATAATCTTGACCTCGTCGATCTCGGGCAGGCCCACGTTGACGTCCAGGATGTCGGCGCCCTGCTCCTGCTGGCTGATGCCCTGGCTCACCACGTAGTCCAGGTCGCCGTCGCGCAGGGCCTGCTGCAGGCGCTTTTTGCCGGTGGGGTTGATGCGCTCGCCGATGACAGCGATCTTGTGGCCGTCGCAGGGAAGGTCTACGACCGTTTGGGCGCTTGTGACCGACATGCTGGGCTTGCGGTGGCGCGGACTGGGCGTGTGGTTATCGATAAGCGTGCGCAGCGCTGCCATGTGCGCCGGCGTGGTGCCGCAGCAGCCGCCCACGACGCTCACGCCGTCGGCGATCATGCCGGCGACGGCCCCGGCGTACTCGGGTGCCTGGATATCAAAGACGGTGTTGCCGTCGTCGTCCACATGGGGGAGTCCCGCATTGGCCTGCACCATAACGGGTTTGTCGGTAACGGTGAGCATACGTGCGGCGAGTCCTCGTAGCTCGGCCGGTCCCTGACTGCAGTTGATGCCCAAAACGTCGGCGCCGATGGCATCGAGCGTGATGGCGGCCACCTCGGGGCTCGTTCCCAGGAAGGTACGGCCGTCTTCCTCGAAGGTCATGGTGGCAAAGACGGGCAGGTCGGAGTTCTCGCGGCAGGCAAGGACGGCCGCCTTGATCTCGGCAAGGTCGGTCATGGTTTCGATAATAAAGAGGTCCACACCCGCGGCGACGCCGGCGCGCACTTCCTCGGCAAAAAGGTCGTAGGCCTCGTCAAAGCTGAGGGTGCCTAAGGGACGAAGCAGCGCGCCGATGGGGCCGATATCGCCGGCGACGTAGCGGGCGCCGGCCTCGCGGGCGCAGGTGACGGCTGCGGCAAAGACGTCTGCCACGGTGGCGGCACCGTCGAGCTTGTGGGCGTTGGCGCCAAAGGTGTTGGCGGTGATCACGTCACAGCCAGCCTCGACATATTGACGTTGGATATCGGTGATAACCTGGGGCTCCTCAAAGTTGAGCAGCTCGGGCAGGGCGCCGGCCTTCATGCCGGCCGCTTGCAACATGGTGCCCATGCCGCCGTCGAACAGCAGGTGTCCCGTGCCCTCGATGGCCGCACGCAGTCGATCGTCCTTAATGCGCAGATCGTCGATCGTGCGCGTCTTGTACGTGGCACCGTTGCGACGTGCGGCATCAACGGGTGCCGCCAATGCAGTGCCGTCAGAATCATGAGTGATAAGCGGAGTAAACATCGAGGGCTCCTAATGGCTGGAATAGCAGGTGGTGTGGGCGGCGCGGAAGCGGCAGTGCTCGCGCATGCGGCAGATATTGCAGGTGGGGCGGGTCTGGGCGTCGTGGACTTCGCCGTCAAACAGACCGATCACCGCGGTCACGCTTTTGGTGGGCATGAGCAGGCTGGTGGGCGTGACGGTCAGGCCGATGAGCCGCGTGGCGTTGAGCGCGTTGACGATCGAGCGCTGGGCCGAGAGCGGGCAGTCGCCGTAGCCGGGACTAAAGCGCCAGTTGCCGGCGAGCCCATGAACGGCGGCGTCCGTCTTGACCTGCTGGTCCATTTGCTCAACGGCGGCTTCCACGTAAGCGGAGCACGCGGCGTCGAGCACGGCGCCCTCCAGGGGATGTTGGGCTCCCGTGGTGCGCAGGCGACGCTCGGCGTCCATGCCGAGGGTGCATGCCATGAGCGCGGCAAAGCGGGCATCTTTGAGATGTCGATAGATATCGCGACCTCGCAGCTCAACGTTGGTGCCGACCAAGCGAATGCAAGGCTCACTTTGTTCGTCCACGCCCGTGGCATCGACGGCAAACACGCGGCGCACGCCACGGGGCTCAATGTCAAGTTCCAGACGCTCGACCACAAGCTCAATACGTCGTGACAGCTCGGGCTCAATCTGCTGGCCGCCGTAACCCAGATACCGCAGCATCTCGGCACGGTCGACACGGGGATGGTGCGCAGCATCGACACGGAAAAGCGCCGGCGACGCAAGGTCGGCCGGCACTTCGACAGCGGTTGTATCGATGTGCGGTTTTTCCATTACCCCAGGCGCTCCATAATGGTCGCGGCGATCGCAGGACGGTTCATAGTGTACAGGTGCAGGCCGTCGGCGCCGTGCTCCTTGAGGTCGCAAAGCTGGCGGGCGGCATAATCTACACCGGCTGCCTGCAGGCTCTCGGGGTCGTTCTCGTACTTGGCGAGAATCTTGATGACGGGGGAGGGCAGCGACGCGCCGCACATAAAGACCATGCGGCTAATCTGCGACTTGCCCATAAACGGCATGATGCCCGCGGTGATGGGCACCGTGATGCCCGCTTTATCGGCAAGCTCGCGGAAGCGGTAGAAGCACTCATTATCAAAGAAGAGTTGCGTCACAAAGAAGCTTGCGCCGGCGTCCTGCTTTTGCTTGAGGTGTTCGACCGAGAGGTTGAGGTCCTCACAGGCGATGTGACCTTCGGGGTAGGCTGCGGCGCCCACACAAAAGCCGGCGTCGACGAGCTCGGGGATGAGGTCGCGGGCGTAGGCGTAGTCGGAGGCGGGCTTGTCGTCCTCGGTCGCGCCAGCGGGAAGATCACCACGCAGGGCCAGGATGTTTTCCACGCCGGCGGTGCGATACTCGTCGATCTTGGCGGCGATATCGGCGTGCGACCGGCCCACGCAGGTAAGGTGTGCCACCGAGGGTGTATCGAATTCGCTCGTAATCATATGCGCGATGGGGGCGGTGGTGGCGCCGTTGCCCGAGCCGCCAGCCGAGCAGGTGACCGAGACAAAGCTCGGCGAAAGCTTGCACAGATTGCCTGCCACCTCGCGAGCCGTGTCGAGGGTAAGCTCGCCCTTGGGCGGGAACATCTCAAACGAAACGGGTGCGGTGCCCTGGGATGCTGCCTGCTTAAAAACCTCGTCGACGCGCATATCGTGCTCCTCTAGATACGTAATAGTGTGATGTGTTGTAAGGATTCTACAGCACCACTGTGTCACGGTGGAGTTTCACTCGCTATTTGGGGATACCAATAGAAAATGCTTTGCTATCGGCATTTCCTATAACAGGGCGGTCAATCTAGGATGGGGCTATAAAGACTGGTATCTGATGTGAAATACCAGTTAATAGAGCCCCATCCCAAATTGACTACCCTTAAACCATGGGGAAAGGTCTGCAATTTATACAGTTGATTGGCTGTTGAGGGTGGCAACGCCGCCGCGATGCGGTAACCTCATTGATTGGTTTCGCGACAGCAACATAACGGTAATGTTGCGGAAACACGGCGAGTCTAAGCTATGACTCGTTCGTTAGTAATCAACACCGCTTCTCACGCGGTGCCGATACGAAGGGAGTTCCGTATGGCCGAACTTACTGACCGCTTCGGGACCATGGTGTTCTCTGAGGAAGTCATGAAGGACTACCTCCCCAAGGACATTTGGAAGCGCCTTGCTGCAACCCTCGAGGGCGGTGAGCCGCTCGACCTGGATGTGGCCAACGCCGTTGCCCATGCCATGAAGGTCTGGGCCATCTCCAAGGGCGCGACGCACTACGCGCACTGGTTCCAGCCTCTTTCGGGCATTACTTCCGAGAAGCACGACAGCTTCTTGGAGCCCAACCACGACGGCACCGCCATTACCAAGTTTACGGGCAAGAACCTCATCCAGGGCGAGCCGGACGCCTCCAGCTTCCCCAACGGCGGCCTGCGCGCCACCTTCGAGGCCCGTGGCTACACCGCTTGGGATCCCACCAGCCCCGCCTTTATCAAGGACGATGTCCTGTGCATCCCCACGGCTTTCTGCTCCTACACGGGCGAGGCCCTGGACAAGAAGACCCCGCTGCTGCGCTCCATGACCGCGCTCTCGCGTGAGTCTAAGCGCGTTTTGGCGCTGTTTGGCAAGACCCCCAAGAAGGTCGTTCCTTCCGTGGGCGACGAGCAGGAGTACTTCCTGATCAAGAAGGACGCCTACCGCAAGCGCAAGGACCTGGTCATTACCGGCCGCACCCTCTTTGGCGCCGCTCCCTGCAAGGGCCAGGAGCTCGAGGAGCACTACTTTGGCGCTATCCGCCCCACCGTCTCGGCCTATATGAAGGATCTGGACGATGAGCTGTGGGCGCTTGGCATTCCCGCCAAGACCAAGCACAACGAGGTTGCTCCCTGCCAGCATGAGCTTGCCCCCGTCTATGGCGAAGTCAACGAGGCCATCGACCAGAATCTGGTCATG
>CAVALS010000036.1:0-9534 GCA_963589385.1 Bacteroidaceae bacterium | reverse complement strand
CGGTCGAGAACTCCCTCGTTCTCGTCGACGACAACGGCAAGATCGAGTACGCCGGTGCTATGCAGGACCTTCCCGAGGGCGTTGAGGTTATCGACGCCGCCGGCAAGACTGTCCTTCCCGGCCTGATCGACACCCACCTGCACTTCTCGGGCAACTTGACCGACGATGACACCGACTGGGTCATGCAGCCGCTCCTCGAGAAGCAGGCCGTCGCCGTCAAGCAGGCCTACGACTGCCTCACCCACGGCCTCACCACCGTCTGCGAGATCGGCCGCTTTGGTATCCAGATCCGTGACTGCATCGACAAGGGCGTCTTCAAGGGCCCGCGCGTTCTGGCCACCGGCCTTGGCTTCTGCCGCGTTGCCGGCCACGGCGACTCCCACCACTGCAGCCAGGAGCTCAACAAGGAATCGCACCCCTGGGGCGATCAGGTCGACGGTCCTTGGGATCTGCGCAAGGCCGTCCGTCGTCGCCTGCGCGAGAACCCCGATGCCATCAAGATCTGGGCTACCGGTGGCGGCATCTGGCGCTGGGACTCCGGCCGCGACCAGCACTATTGCTCCGAGGAGATCCAGGCCGTGGTCGAAGAGGCCAAGATGGTCGGCATCCCCGTGTGGAGCCACTGCTACAACAACCACGCCGCTGCCTACGATTCCGTTCGTTTTGGCTGCGAGCAGCTGATTCACGGCTTCGATATCGATGAGCGCACCATGGACCTCATGGCCGAGCAGGGCACCTTCTTCACCCCGACGATCGCCTTCCTGCCCACCTGGTACGCCACCTATCCGCCCGTCTACGTTCCCGAGCTGCACGACAAGTACGAGGGCACCCTGGTCGAGAAGGAGCTGCAGCGCAACTACGACTGCCTGCGCGAGGCCAAGAAGCGCGGCGTCGTCATGACGATCGGCTCCGACTCCTTCTCCTTCGTCACCCCGTACGGCACCTGCTCTATCGAGGAGATGTACGAGTTCGTCGACAAGATCGGCTTCACTCCGGTCGAGACCATCACCTGCGCCACCCTCAACGGTGCCAAGATGTGCCACATCGAGGACGAGACCGGGTCCATCGAGGCCGGCAAGTGCGCCGACCTGCTGGTCGTCAACGGTGACGTCGCCGCCGACATCCACGTGCTCAACACCGACAACATGGACGTCATCATGAAGGACGGCTGGATTGTCGAGGGCGGCACCTTCGGCGAGGCAAACAAGTACAGCGCCTAAGCTACCGTTCATCGATGGCTTGATGTAAAACACAGTATTTGATTGCATAATGCAATGGAGAGGGTCGCTTGCGGCCCTCTTTATTGCTATGGGGTGCGTCGGTAAGAAGGAGATGACGGTGGATCTCAATAGGCTGATTCTGGGCAAGAGCTACAACTCTACCAAGGTCTTTCGTACCGCTCAGCATGTGGTTCAAGCCATCTTGCTCGGTATTGTCGTTCCGCTGCTTATCCTGCTGCTCATCTGGGATCTAACCGATAATCCCAATCCCGTTCCGGCCGTTGTCGTCATTGCCGGCTTGGTCATGCTGTGCTTCTTCTTCTCGTACGTCTTTGTCGTTCCCGACGACCTCACATCGAGCGCTACCGACCGCACGCTCGCCATCGCGTCGAAAATATTCGCCTACACGTCGCGCGGCCTTACGCCCGAAGCTGCCCTGGGCGCCTCTAAGATCATCCTGTCCGAAACTATCGCCTCTGCCATCTGCTTTACCGACGGCAAGCAGGTGTTGGCAAGCTGGGGCGAGGACTCGGCAAAATGCCCCGCGGGCACTCCGGTGGTGCTGCGGACTACGCTCAACGTGATCAACAGCGGTGAGCAAAGCGTGTTCTCGCGCGATGCCTCGACCGAGACGGGTGGCTACTTTCCGCGCCTGCGCGCCGGTATTGTTGCACCGCTTACCGTGCGCGGGCATTGCGTGGGCACGCTCGAGCTGTATTATCCCCGTCTGAGCAGCATCGATATGCGCCAGACGGCGCTTGCCTCGGGCTTTGCCGACCTCATTTCCACGCAGCTTGCGAGCTTTGAGCTCGAGCGCCAGGACGAGCTTACGGCCCGCGTGGAGCTGCGCGCCTTGCAATCGCAGGTCGATCCTCATTTTCTATTCAATACCATCAGCACCATCGTGTCGCTCGTACGTACCGAGCCGGACAAGGCCAGGTCGCTGCTGATCGACTTTTCCAATTACTACCGTCAGACGCTTTCTGATTCCGATACCCTCACAACGCTCGAGCACGAGGTGGAACAGGGCACTCGCTATATCAATCTTATGCAGGCCCGGTATGGCGACGGCCGTCTGCGCGTCTCGGTCGATATCGACTTTGAGGTGCGCGATTGCATGGTGCCGCCGTTTATCTTGCAGCCGTTGCTCGAAAACTGCATCAAGCACGCACAGCGCGAGACCGAGCCGCTTTCTATTCATGTTAGGGCTTTCGAGACCGATGACGGTTTGGAGATCATCGTCGAGGACGACGGCATCGGTATGAGCGAAGAGGTCTGCGCACATCTGTTTGAGCAGCATCGCCTGGAGGAGCCCGAGAGCATTACCGCCGACGGCTCCGTCAAGCGAGGTTGCGGCCTGGCGCTCTTCAACGTGCTTCAGCGCATCCATTTCTTTTACGGAGAAGATTCCGGCATGCGCGTGAAGTCCCAGGAGGGCGTGGGAACGCAGGTCATCGTCGAGCTGAACGGCGAGCCGCATGAGCCCGCGCCGTTGACGGCGTAGCACGCGGTTGGATTGAGAGAAAAAGAGGGGAAGCACATATGTCCGAAGGCTGGAATATCTTGGTGGTTGATGACGAGCCTCCCATTAGGGCTGAGCTACGCTATCTGTTGGAAAAGGATACGCGTGTGGGCCAGATTGCCGAGGCGGGCAATGTCACCGAAGCCGTGGAGTCGATTCTGTCGAAAAAGCCCGACGTGCTGTTTTTAGACATTACCATGCCCGGTCGCTCGGGAATTGAGCTTGCCGAGACGCTGCAGAACCTAAAGACGCCGCCGGTGGTTGTGTTTGTGACAGCGTTTGCCGAGTTTGCCGCCGATGCGTATAACCTCGATGCGGTCGACTATGTCGTCAAGCCGGTCGAGGACGCACGCCTGTCAAAGGCACTCGACAAGATCGAGGCAGCCTTGGGTGTACGCCGTGTTATCCACGCTCCGCGCCAGCCTTTGCGTCTGACGGTGGACCGCGGGGGCAAAAAGGTGTTCATTCCCGCCGCAGACGTCTGCTACTTTGAGGCGCGCGCCGATTTTTGCAACGCCATCTGCGCCGAGGGAACGTACCTGATCAATGAGTCGATCTCTTCGCTCGAGCGTCGCTTGGGCTCCGAGGGCTTCATTCGCGTTCATCGCAGCTATCTGGTCAATTTGGAAGACGTGCACAATGTTGAGATTGGCTCCACGGGGTTGATGGAGCTCAGGCTTGACCGCGTGAGCTCGACGGTGACGGTGTCCCGCCGTCGCGCTGCCGAGGTTAAAGCACACTTGGGGCTTGCGTAGACGGTCTGCGTGCCGTCGTTTACCATCGCAGGTTTGGCATGGGCGCGCGGTGGGCATAATGGGTGGCATCGAATGAAATCGAAAGGATCATTATGCCCGCGCTTATCACCCATCATCTGTTTGGCGAGGAAAGCATCGACCGTCTTCCGCAGGGCGTCATCACGTCCGATGAAGAGCGCATTGCCTTTATCTTGGGCAACCAAGGCCCCGACCCGTTTTTCTTTCACATTCTGACACCGCGTGTTTCCAACTGCACGCTGCTGGCGCAGGTCATGCATCGGTCGCGCATGTCTCGCCAGTTCGCGTGCCTGCGCGACGGCGTGTCGCATCTGCTGCCGCGCGACGCCAGCTTGGGTCGTGCCTTTGCGCTGGGCCTGCTGTCTCATTACGTGCTCGACCGCAACGCCCATCCTTTTGTCTATGAGCAGCAGTTTGGCATCGTGGAGTCCGATTCAGAGCTTGAGAATTCGAGCAGTCAGGTCCATGCCGTGATCGAGAGCGACCTGGATGTGCTGATGCTGCAGCTTAAACGCGATGGCGCTACGGTCGACGATTACCCGCCGGCGGGCGAGATCGTCACCACCGATCGCATCAATCGCGTGGCCGGCGTGCTGATGAGCTATGTTGCCGGACGCGTGTACGGCATTGACATTCCGGCAGGGGAGTACGGTGCTGCCGTTGCCAATATGCAGCGACTTTACCGCGCGATTGAGCCGGCCGGCTCCGCAAAGACGCGCGCGATCTCGCTGGTTGAGGGCTTGGTGCACGACTACTCTCTGCTCGACGGCCTTGCCCATCGCGTGACGACGGAGCTGCCCGAGCGCACCGGTAACCTGGGCCATCTGACATGGAAGAATCCCTTTACCGACGAGGTCTCGAACGAGAGTTTCCCCGAGGTCTTTGATCGCGCGCTGGTCGATTACGAGTGTACGGTCGCACGTTTTATCGAGACCGGTGACATGGATGCCGTGACCAGTCACGTCAACTACAGCGGTCGCGTGCTCGAAGCCGATGAGGAGTTCGACCGCGAGGAATAGGGCCTGTGCGTGCCCCTTTGCCGAATCCTTACCGGTGCTTCTGGACAATTGGGGTACGATGAACTAACTGCATACCGGGCGAATACGAAGGGTCCCTGTCCATGAAATACACCAAGCTCGAGCGTAACTGGGTTATGTACGATGTGGGCAATTCGGCACTCGTGCTGCTCAATACCTCGGTGGTGCCCATTTACTTTAATGCCATCAATACCGGCGCTTCCTCGGCCGACCTGGTGGTCGCCTGGGGCAATGCGCAGACGATCGCCTCGCTGGTCATTGCTATGCTCATGCCCATTCTGGGCGCGCATGCTGACTACGCCGGCAACAAGATCAAGTTCTTCTTGGGCTTCTTCCTCACGGGCCTGGTGCTTTGCCTGGCGCAGGCTATCCCAATGTCCGCCATGGCATTTTTGACCGTGTACGTGCTGTGCACCATCGGCCTTAACTCTTCTATGACGTTCTACGACGCCATGCTGCCCGACATTACCACCGACGAGCGCATGGACGCCGTGTCCAGCTCGGGCTATGCCTGGGGCTATATCGGTTCCACCGTGCCGTTCGTCATCTGCCTGGCGCTCATCATGGGTGGCCCCGCTCTTGGCGTCCCCACCATGCTGGCAACGCGTCTGTCGTTTATCATCACTGGTGCCTGGTGGCTCATCTTTACCCTGCCGCTCATTCGCACCTATAAGCAAAAGTACGGTCGCGAGCGCGGTCCCGAGGACACCATCGGCCACATCGTGGGCGGTGTGTTCTCCGAGGTCGGACACACCATGCGCGAGATCGCCCACAACAAGACCGTGCTGGTCTACATGATCGCGTTCTTCTTCTATATCGACGGTGTGCACACGGTCATTTCCATGGCCACCAGTTACGGATCGGCCTTGGGCATCGATTCGACGCAGCTGGTGCTTGCGCTGCTCGTTACGCAGTTCGTGGCCTTTCCGTCCGCCATCATCTACGGTAAGCTCGCCGGACGCGTGGGCACGCTCAACATGATTCTGGTGGCGGTCGCCGCCTACATGGGCATTGTGCTGTTCGCCGCGTTCTTCCTAAAGACTGCCTTTGAATTCTGGGTGCTTGCCATTATGGTCGGCCTGTTCCAGGGCGGCGTGCAGGCGCTCAGCCGTAGCTACTTTGGCCGCATTATCCCCAAGGAAAAGTCCAACGAGTACTACGGCTTCTTTGACATCTTTGGTCGTTATGCAAGCGTTATGGGCACCTTCCTGGTGTCGGTCGTCACCTCGCTGACCGGCAACCCGTCGCTGGGCGTCCTTTCCATTGGCGTGCTGCTGATTGTTGGCTTTATGCTGCTGGTCCGCCTGTCCCGCATGACTCGGGCGGCAGAGCATGCCGCATAGGAGCGAGCGGCTATTGTGCCTGTCCACGGTACTCTTTTGGGGTTATCCGCAATAAACATTGCGACTTGCGAGCAATGATTTGCCCAAGTGGGTATGATGGAATCAGCTAGGTCGCGGGGCGTCGCCTGTGTTTGGCGGCGTCCCGTTTTTGTGTTGCAGGGAGGGTAAGGCATGAACGCCACGGTCGTGATTCCAACGTATTGGGCGGGCGATGACGCTTGCGCAAACGCCCCCGGCACCTATGACCATTCGACGCGACTCAACGCCGACAATCCCGAACTCGACCGCTGCCTGGCCTCGCTTGAGCAGGTACGTGACATCCCGCGCATCATCCTTTTGGTGGTCTGTCCCGTTTCTGCCACAGCCGATGTGTCGCTGCGCGTGCACGAGATTGTCGACGCGCATCCCACGCTCAAGGTCACCGTTGTCACCAACACCCAGGCCTCGCGCATCGCAGACCGGGTTGCTCAGATTGCGCCCAAGGGTTCGGGCGAGTGCGTGAGCCTGCGAGGCTACGGTGCCATCCGCAACATGGGGCTAGCCTGTGCTGCTGTGCTGGGGCATGACGCGGTTATCTTTTTGGATGACGATGAGACTGTCATCGACGCCGACTTTATGAAGCGCGCGACCTATGCGTTGGGGCAGCAGACGCGTCAGGGCTTGCCGATCTTGGTCAAGAGCGGCTATTTCTACGATCGCGACGGCTCGCCGCTGGCTCCCACGGACAAGGCGGGCATCTGCCATCGTTGGTGGACCAAGCGCATCGAGTTCAACCGTTGGATGAAAAAGGCGCTCTCGGGCACCCGCATCTCGCGCTCCAACTACGTGTGCGGCGGCCTGATGGCCCTGCACGCCCGCGCCTTTACGCGTGTAGCCTTTGACCCGTTTATCACCCGCGGCGAGGACTTGGATTACCTCTTTAACATGCGCATGTTCGGCTATGACGTGTGGTTCGATAACGAGTGGACCGTGCGCCATCTGCCTCCGGAGTCCGAAAAGCGCTCACCGCGCTTTATGCAGGATGTATACCGTTGGTACTACGAACGGGCCAAGTTGACATTCGCCGCGCATCAAAAGGAGCTCATTCCCGTTACGGCGGCATCGCTCATGCCCTATCCGGGCCCGTGGATTTCGCGCGAGCTCGACGACCGCGTGCGCAAGACCGCTATGGTCCGCAGCGTGTTTACCCGCGAGCATGAGGGCTACCTGCGCATCTGGCGCCATGGTATCGACGAGGCAAAGGCCTATGCGCGCCAAAACGCTGCAAGCTATCTGCGTTTCCAGAGCTTTTGGCCCAAGATCATGGACGGGCTTTGGCGTGACGCACAACTGATCAGTATCCTGGAGGGGGCCGAATGATCGACCGCCGCGCCCAGCGCGATAGTTCAATATCAATCTTTCGCATCATTGCCGTTGCCTGCGCCATTTGCGTGCTGGTGTACTTTATTTTTGCCTTGGTGACCGGTATCGAGCCGATCGCCACGGTGATTGCCTGCGCGCTGCTGTGCATCTTTCTGTGCATCTTTATCTTTTTGACGCTCAATCCCGATTCGGTGCGCTCCCAGTACACCGAGGAGACGCTCTCGGTGGCCTCGGCCATGCTCGAGGACATTAAGGGCGGTCTGACGCAGGAGTCGGCGCGTTTGGTGTGCCGGCGCATTTTGCCCGAGACGCGCGCCATGACGGTGGCCATCACCGACGAGGGCAACGTGCTTGCCTGCGCGGGAGAGTTTGAGGAAAAACTACTGCCAGATTCTCCCATCCACACGCTTGCCACGCGCTACGTTATCGAACATGGCATCGTGCAGTCGTTCAACCGTATGGTGGATGTCGTGGGCTCGGACGGCTCTCACAACCAAGTTCCCGCCGGCATTATCGCCCCCATCAAGGTGGGCGATCGTACCGTCGGCACGCTCAAGTTCTACTACAAGACCCCGCGCGCCGTCGACCGTACCCAGTATGCGCTTGCCTCGGGCTTTGCCGAGATCTTGTCCACGCAGCTCGCCATCCACGAGCTCGAGGTGCAAAAGGAACTCACGGCGCGCGCCGAGGTACGTGCGCTGCAAGCGCAGATTAACCCGCACTTCCTGTTCAACACGCTGAACACCATTGCATCGTTTACGCGCACCGACCCGCTGCGGGCCCGCGAACTGCTTCGTGAGTTCTCATCGTTCTATCGTGCCACGCTCGACAACTCGGGATCGCTTATTCCGGTCTCGCGCGAGGTTGCACAGACCAAGCGCTACCTTACCTTTGAGAAGGCCCGCTTTGGCGAGGACCGTGTGCTTGCGACGTTCGATGTGTCCGAGGACGTGGAAGATACGCTGGTGCCGGCGTTCGTGATCCAGCCGATTGTCGAGAACGCTGTGCGTCATGGTATGGGCGATGACGACGCCCTGAGGATCGACGTGACCGTTCACCAAGACGGCGAGGATGCAATCTTGATTGCCGTGGCCGATAATGGCGTGGGCATGGATGAGGGTACCGCCGCCAGACTGTTTGACGAACGCTCTGCCCGTCCCGACGCCAGCTCTCCCCAGGGTGGCGGCGCCGGTGTGGCCATGCACAATATTTCGGAGCGCATCCATCGCTTTTATGGGCCGCACTCCTATACGCGTGTCGAATCGGCGCCGGGCAAGGGCACCAAAGTGCTCCTTCATCTTGATTTGTCAGAGAGCATCTTTGACATTCAAGAGTAAAATAAAAGGCTACGGGCTCAACGTCATGCGACGGATGCCCGGCGTAGTTAGTTGACGAAAGGTTTTATCCCTATGCTGCGTGCGATGATTGTGGATGATGAGGCGCCGGCTCGCTCGGAGCTTCGCTTCCTGCTCGAGCAAACGGGCAAGATCGGCACGATCACGGAGGCGTCGAGCGTCCGCTCCGCCATCGAGATGCTTATGGAAAGTCGCGTGGATGTCGTGTTTCTCGATATCTCGATGCCCGGTGCCTCGGGCCTGCAACTTGCCGAGGCGCTGCATAAGCTCAAAAATCCGCCGGCGATCGTGTTTGTGACTGCGTATAGCGACCATGCGGTCGAGGCATTCGACGTGGATGCCGTCGATTATCTGATGAAGCCGGTCGAGGAAGCTCGCTTGGATCGCGCGATCGAGAAGGTCATGCAACGCGCCAAGCCGGTTACGGACAGCAAGGTGACCATCGAGCGTATCCCGGTGGAAAAGGGCGGCCGCAAGGTGCTCATTCCCGTGGACGACATTCGCTTTATCATGGCCAAGGACGATTACTCCTGCATCTATACCGTCGACGATCGTTTTTTGTCGACGACCTCGTTGGCGCAGTTTGAGGCTAAGCTCTGCGACTTTGGCTTCTTCCGTGTTCACCGCCGCTATATCGTCAACTTGGCGTGCGTCACGGACGTCGAGACGGTGCCCTCGGGTGCCATCCAGCTGGGCATTACGGGCGTCGACGAACGCGTGCCGGTTTCGCGCCGCCGCGTCGTGCCGCTCAAGAAGGCCCTGAGCCTCTAGCACACTGGCCCCGCAGCCCTGTAGACCCATCGTCTGCGGAGCCGTGGGGCCTTTTTTGTATGTATCTGCCGAATCGTTTTTTTGCGGAAGGGATCCCATGAACAGTGCAAGCGCCAAGCGCATCGACATCATCTCGGACACCCACGGCTAT
>CAVALS010000035.1:0-5212 GCA_963589385.1 Bacteroidaceae bacterium | reverse complement strand
CGATCGCGCTGCCGTCGAGGCCAGCGGCGAGACCATCGATACCTTCCATGCCGAGAACGTCGACTGGGATTGCGCTCACGCTGCCGAGGGCACGCTCGTCCAGTCCGGCAAGTACACCGGCATGCGCGGCGGTAAGCACTCCGAGGGCGAGGCTGCCATCGTGGCCGACCTCGAGGCCATGGGCTGCGGTCGTCGCAAGGTCGAGTTCCGCCTGCGCGACTGGCTCATCAGCCGTCAGCGCTATTGGGGCAACCCCATCCCGGCCATCCACTGCGAGCACTGCGGTATTGTGCCCGTGCCCGAGGATCAGCTGCCGGTGACGCTGCCCGAGAACCTGGACCTGGGCGCCGGCGAGACCCTTGCCGAGTGCAAGGAGTTCTACGAGACCACCTGCCCGGTCTGCGGCCGCCCGGCCAAACGCGAGACCGATACCATGGACACCTTCACCTGCTCCAGCTGGTATTACCTTCGCTATACTGATCCGCACAACACTGAGCTGCCTTTCTCCCGAGAGGCTGCCGATCGTTGGATGCCCGTCGATAACTACATCGGCGGCATCGAGCACGCCATTCTGCACCTGCTCTACAGCCGCTTCTTTACCAAGGCACTGCGCGACCTGGGCCTGCTGAGTGTGGACGAGCCCTTCACCAACCTGCTGTGCCAGGGCATGGTCAAGGACGAGAACGGCGACACCATGTCCAAGTCCAAGGGCAATGTCGTGCCCCCGAGCTCGGTCATCGAGCCCTACGGCGCCGACACCATGCGTTTGGCGATCCTGTTTATCGCCCCGCCCGAGAAGGACTTCGACTGGGATCCCAAGGCTGTCGAGGGCGCTAACCGCTTCATCAAGCGCGCCTGGCGTATCGTTTGGCAGCTCGTCCAGTCCGGCGACGCCAACGTGGCCTTCGACAAGTCCGTGCTCGACGAGGTCGCGATGAAGCTTTATCGCGAGCGTCACCGCACCATCGCCAAGTGCACCGAGGATTTCGATCGCGGCCAGTTCAACACCGCCATCTCGGCCGTTATGGAGCTCGTCAACGCGGCGAGTGCCTACCTCAACGCCACCGAGGGTACCGCCCGCGACAAGGCGCTGTGCTACGGCGTGGCTAAGGATATCGTGAGCGTCCTTGCCCCCATCTGCCCGTTCTGGGCCGACGAGCTGTGGCACGAGGCACTCGGCTGCGAGGGCAACGCCTACACCGCCGCCTGGCCCGAGTTCGACCTGGCCGAGTCCATCGAGGACACGGTGCAGATCGTCGTCCAGGTGCTCGGCAAGGTCCGTGGCCGCATTGACGTGGCCCGCGATGCCTCCAACGAGGAAATGCAGGCTGCCGCCGAGGAAGCCGTTGCCAAGTGGCTCGAGGGCAAGACGGTCGTCAAGGCCATCTGCGTGCCCGGCAAGCTGGTCAACCTGGTGGTCAAGTAAGCACTGCGCGCTTAGCTGACATGCAATAAACGAGGGGCGATCCGGGTGGGTCGTCCCTCGTCTTGTGTTTTAAGCCCTGCTTAGTCAGTGCGTCGCAACGTCTTCTATGGGATGTGTACCAGGTCCCTAAAGTAAACGTTGCCCGTTGCCTCTTCGAACATCCAAATGTTGAGGTAGATGTCGTTGAGGTCGTTGTTCACATCAAAGTCCGGGTCGTCGAAGGTGCCCACAAAGGTGAGCATGGCGCGCGTTTCCTCTCCAGCGGCGACCGGTTGGCGCATGCGTACGTCGCGGACCTTGCCGTTGACGTAGGCATAGGAGTCCACATCGCCAAACATCATGTCGACACCGGTGTTGTTGGTCACCGTAAAAACGAGCGCGGCGTCCCCGTAGCCGTCGGTGTCCTTGCCCACGCAGGTAACATGGACGTTCTCGTCTGCCTCAAGGTCGATGGGGAACTGTTCTTGGGAATCGGGACTTAGGCCCTGGGGATCGACGATGTCTTCGTTTATTTTGTCGAAGCTCTCCGATGGCGTCGTTTTCTCGATGGCTTTGGTGCTGCCAGGGTTCGGTTCGCATGTTCCGGTTTTGCCATTCGTGTTGCCGCAGCCCAAGAGGGCCAACGAGCACGTTGCGATGGCGAGTGCAGTTATGCAGGGGGTGCCTAGACGTTTCATGTGTGCCTCCTTGCCGTAGAGGATTTGGAAAGGTTCGTCGTTGCGCGACTTGCTGGCTGGCTTGTTGCAGAATGTTCCTTAGCGTAAGTCTGATCGATAGGGGCTCGGGGAGGAATGCCCTTGGGGTCCGAACGGGCCTGTGGATTGGGACGCATGGCCCGTTTTGGGGCTGTTGAGGGTGCGCCGCATGGGGTTCCTCGACCAATTGTCCTATTCTTGTGGAGAAGCTGTGCGCACGCTGACCTGCAGATTCGTACGGTGCTTGCACGTTTCCGCAGCTATTGGTATAGTTTGCTTGCAAATGAAGTTGTAATTGAAAGAAGTGGGGTTTCGGCCCCGCTTCTTTTTTGTATGGATGGAGGTGCCGCAATGGTCAAGACCAAGACCGAGCAGGCGATCATCGACGCGCTCGAGGCCGTCGCCCCCCAGCACGATATCGACATCGTCGACGTCGAGCTCGTGGGTGCCACCAAGGCCCCCTGCGTGCGTGTGCGTATCGAGGGTGCCGAGGGTCAGAGCCTGTCGCTCAACGACGTCACGGCCAACACCAAATGGGTCGGCGATGTGATTGAGGAGCTCGACCCCGTCTCTTCGAGCTATACGCTCGAGGTGTCGAGCCCGGGCATGGCGCGCCCGCTGCGCCGCCCGAGTGACTTTGCCCGCTTTGTGGGCGAGAACTGCGAGCTCACCTCCACCGCCACCGAGGGCCGTCGCAAGTACGCCGGCAAGATTGCCGCCGCCACCGAGACGAACGTGACCCTCGAGCTCGAGGACGGCGAGTCCGTCACCCTCGATTTCTCTGATGTTAAAAAGTGCAAGTTGAAGCCCACCTACGACTTCAAGCCCGCGAAGGAAGGAAAGTAAGATGGCAGCATCCGACATGATGTCCGCCCTGATGGAGCTTTGCCAGGAGAAGCACATCGACCAGCTCTACCTGATCGACCGCCTGGAGCAGTCGCTCGCCAAGAGCTATGCCGAGATCCTGCATCTTGAGTGGGGCGCCAAGGTGACCATCGACCGCACCACCGGCAAGATCTACGTCTACCGCTTGGAGCCGATCGACGATTCCATGGACGAGGAGGGCAACTTCACCGAGTTCGAGGAGATCGACGTCACCCCCAAGAACACGAGCCGCATCGCTGCCCAGCACGCCAAGGCCGAGATCAATGCCATCGTGCGCAACTCCGCCCGCGAGCAGATCTACGAGGAGTTCTCCGGCCGCATCGGTGACCTCATCAGCGGTACCGTGCTGCAGTCCACGCCCGACTTCACGATCGTCAAGATCCGCGAGGGCGTCGAGGCCGAGCTTCCGCACTTCGACCAGCGTCGTTACGAGAACGAGCGCAACGAGCGTCCGATGGGCGAGCGCTACCTGCACAACCAGCACATCAAGGCCGTGATCATCGACGTTCGCGACCCCAACTCCAACCTGCAGCCGGTTCGCGGCGAGCACAGTCGTCCGCCGATTGTCATCTCCCGTACCCACCCCGAGCTCATGCGTCGTCTGTTTGAGCAGGAGGTGCCCGAGATCTATGAGGGCACCGTCCAGATCAAGTCGATCGCTCGCGAGCCCGGCCAGCGCTCCAAGGTCGCCGTCCACTCGCTCGACGACCGTCTGGATCCCGTGGGCGCCTGCGTCGGGCCCAAGGGCAGCCGTGTTCGCGCTGTCGTGGGCGAGCTCCGTGGCGAGCGCGTCGATGTCATCCTGTGGGATGCCGATCCTGCCGTCTACGTCGCCAACGCCCTGTCGCCTGCCAAGGTCACCCGCGTCCTCATCGACGAGGAGAAGGCCTACGCCGGCGTCATCGTGCCCGACGACCAGCTGTCCCTCGCCATCGGCAAGGAGGGCCAGAACGCCCGCCTCGCCGCGCGCCTGACCGGTTGGCACATCGACATCAAGTCCGAGACGCTTGCCGCCGACATCCTCAAGAACGTTCCCGTTCACGAGGAGCCCGCCGCCGACCTGATCGGTGACGAGGAGGACGAGGACGTCCGCCGCTGCGAGTACGTGTCCGAGGACGGCATCCAGTGCCGCAACCAGGCTCGTCCCGGCTCCCGTTTCTGCGGTGTCCACGACACCGACGCCTTCGATGATGCGGAGGACCTGATCTAGCGCGCGGTTGCGCCGGGCGGGTCCCGGCGCGTCTCCCACGCTCGTTCAGTCTCTAGGCACCCAAGGTGCCAGAAAGGGTAGGTGAAGTCATATGGCAAAAGTCCGTGTGTCCACCCTGGCCAAAGAGTTCGGCATGACCTCCAAGGAACTGATGGGTCATCTCGCCGATATGAAGATTCCCGCTAAGTCCGCTTCCTCCACCTTGGAGGACGCCTATGTCGCCATGGTTCGCAAGCAGCTCGCCTCGGTGATTGAGGCCCGCGCTCAGGAAGTCGAGGCCGCCAAGCAGGCCGAGGAGCAGGCAGCTGCCGCCGAGGAGGCCGCACGCGCTGCCGAGGCCGAGCGCGAGCGCATCGCCGCCGAGAAGGCCCGCGAGGAGGAGCGCCGCCAGTTTGCCGCAGCCCAGGCTGCCGAGGAGGCTGCCCGCGCCGAGGCCGAGGCCAAGAAGAAGGCCGAGCAGGAGCGTCTTGCCCGCGAGAAGGAGGAGGCTGCCCGCGAGGCCCAGCGCCGCGCCGTTCCTGCTTCCGACTCCGGTTCGCGCTTCCGTTCGCTGCTCGACCAGATCGCCGCACAGGAGACCGTGCTCAAGGAGAAGAAGGACGCCGAGGACAAGGCCAAGGCCGAGCGCGCCGCTGAGCGCGGTAACCGTCGTGGCGGCAACAACGACCGCCGCGGTGGCCGTCGTAACGATCGCAACGCCTCCGACAACAACTCCGAGCGCAACGCTTCCGAGAGCCGTCCGCACAGCCATCGCACCAACGCCAGCAACAACGTCGCTGGCGGCATGGACTTCCCCAACCCCGACAAGCAGGGCAAGGGCAAGAAGCGCAAGGGCGGTCACAACAACGAAGAGGACCACTACAGCCGCATGGCTCGCGAGGCCGAGGAGTACAGCCGCGAGAAGGTGCTCGAGGAGGCTCGTGCTGCCGTCGAGGAGGCCTCTCGCGAGTCCACCGGTCGCCGCAAGAAGCGCAAGGAGAAGCGCGAGCGCGAGGC
>CAVALS010000034.1:0-5855 GCA_963589385.1 Bacteroidaceae bacterium | reverse complement strand
TGGCATCGGGCTTGCAGCGGGTGGTGTTTCCCATGTGCGTGACGAGCTCAAAGGGAGCATCGGCCAGGTCGCCCCAGCCCATGCGGCACTCGATGGCCCCCTGGGGAAAGCTGGGGTTGGTAAAGAGCGCGCAACGCAGTCCAGCGTCCTGTACGGCCTGGAGCGCGGCGTGCGCGCCCGGCATGGCGTGGGCGTTAATGACATCGTCGTTCTTGTACGGAAGAACTTCGCGGTCATAGTAGGTAAACGCCTCGTAGATGATGGGATCGGAGAGGCGGATCCCGCATCGGCGCTCGACCTCTTCTTGGTAAAACTCAAGATTGGTGCGGTTGTCCGTGCCGCTGCGGCGATTGGCGTTGAGGTCGACCAAGATGGTGCCGAGGCGTGCCATAGTGCCGCCGCGGCTGCGTCGCCCGATGTCCGCGAGCATCGAAGAGACATCCTTAAAATAGCGAAGGATGAACGCGTTGAGGTTGATGCTAAGAAGCGTTTCGTCCATATCGAAAACGACTGCTTTGAGCACGCGGGCACCTTTCTCGAAAAATCGATCTAGAATCGTTGGCTCCGGATACTTTACCCCAAAGCCGAATGCCTGGCTGGTTATCGTCAAGTTGCGGAGACGTGTGTTCATAAGATTACGAAAAAGTCTCCACACGAGTAAAAAATCGCAGTTCACGCTTGAAATCGAACTCATTTCCCCGTAACCTATACGAACGTGATTGCATAAGCGTCACATTAGTATCTGTCGGCTCCCGAGTGTTCCTAAACGTTGTGTGCTTGTCGCACCCTTCTGTAGGTCCTAGCAATCGGGGCCCCGTAGTTCGAAAGGGGTCCACCTTTGAGTGAGATTCAGAACTCGTCCATTTTCTCTCTTGACGATGTCAATGAGGAGGAGATGAACAACCTCATCGACGGTACGATTACCGACTTTGATGAGGGCGATCTCGTTAACGGCACTGTCGTTAAGATCGAGCATGACGAGGTGCTCGTTGACATCGGATTCAAGTCCGAGGGCGTTATCCCGGTCCGCGAGCTGTCCATCCGCAAGGACGCTAACCCTGCAGACATCGTTGCACTCGGTGATCCCATCGAGGCTCTGGTTCTCCAGAAGGAGGACAAGGACGGTCGTCTGGTCCTGTCCAAGAAGCGTGCCGAGTACGAGCGTGCTTGGAACCGCATCGAGGAGAAGTTCAACTCCGGCGAGAACGTCGAGGGCGAGGTTATCGAGGTTGTCAAGGGCGGCCTGATCCTCGACATCGGCCTGCGTGGCTTCCTGCCCGCTTCCCTCGTCGACCTCCGTCGCGTCAAGGACCTCACCTCCTACATGGGCACCCGCATCGAGGCTCGCGTCATCGAGATGGACCGCAACCGCAACAACGTCGTCCTCTCCCGTCGCGTCGTGCTCGAGGAGTCCCGTAAGGCCGAGCGCTCCGAGATCCTGTCCAAGCTCAAGTCTGGTATGCGTCTCCAGGGCACCGTTTCCTCCATCGTCGACTTCGGCGCCTTCGTCGACCTCGGCGGTATCGACGGCCTCATCCACATCTCCGAGCTCTCCTGGAACCACGTCAACCATCCTTCTGAGGTTGTCAAGGTCGGCCAGGAGGTCGAGGTCGAGGTTCTCGACGTCGATCTCAACCGCGAGCGCATCTCCCTGGGTCTCAAGCAGACCACCGAGGATCCGTGGCGCGCACTTGTCAAGAAGTACCCCGTCGGCGCTATCGTCGAGGGCACTGTGACCAAGCTCGTCCCGTTTGGCGCTTTCGTCGACCTGGGCGAGGGCATCGAGGGCCTGGTGCACATCTCCGAGATGGCCAACAAGCACGTCGACCAGCCTTCTCAGGTCACCCACGTGGGCGACAAGGTTCAGGTCAAGGTCATGGAGATCGACCTCGACCGTCGTCGTATCTCCCTGTCCATGAAGTCCGCTGCTGAGACTCTGGGCGTCGAGATCGAGGTTACCCCGCTGCCTTCCGAGAAGAAGGACGAGGAGACCGACGCCGAGTAAATCGGTTTGACGATCACTTGTTTTAAGGGGCCCGTCCGCAATGGACGGGTCCCTTTTTGCATTTGGTGCCGAGATGCATGATGCTGCCCATGCTATCCACAAGCTATTTGGTTGTCGGTGCATGAAAAAATGCCGACATCCCGCCTCGGGGAGGAGGCGGGAACGCACCGAGTAGACGGAGGGGTGCGGAGCGCGGTCGCGTCTCGACTGACGACATTGCCCATCGACAACCCTATTGTACTGCATGGTGTGGTTCTTGGTTTATCGTGTCGAACGCTTGCGTTGTGCCATTGCCTGCGGCAACGGTGTGCTACACTTTTGCACTGCTGAGTGGGCCAGACGGTCGCGCGATGTGCTACTTGCAGCACGCGTGAGGAAAGTCCGGGCTCCAGAGGGCGGGATGCCGGCTAACGGCCGGGCGGAGTGATCCGACGGAAAGCGCCGCAGAAAAGAAGACTCCCACCTGCGCCGCAAGGCGTAAAGGGAAAAGCTGAAACGGTGGTGTAAGAGACCACCAGCGTCGTGGCAACACGGCGGCTTGGCAAGCCCCATCCGGAGCAAGCGCGAATAGGAACGCTATGGGCCGGCCCGGTCCGCGTTCGGGTAGCGTGCGTGGAGCTGCACGGTAACGTGCAGACAAGATAAATGACCGTTCACGACAGAACCCGGCTTATAGGCCTACTCAGCACTTTGTTGACGCTGCGAACCCGTCAGCGCGGCAATCTGCCTTTCAAGCCTTCGGGCATGACCATAAGGTCAATGCCCTCGTCTTTCAAGGCACCTTGCTCGCGCTGACGGGTTCTCGCTGTTGGCGACGGCATCATTGGCGTTTCCGTTCTTGTTGGCGAGGGCAATGGTACGGCCTTTGCCGTATTATTGAGGCTGTTTGTTGCTTTGCTTGTTGTTGAGGGGCTTTGTTGGACAGCTATTTTACTCTGCAATCGAATATTGAGGCTTCGGGTGAGTTTGTGGACCGCAAGAGCCGGTTTATTGCCCAGCTGGTCCATATTGAGTCCGAGGATGAGGCGAATGCCTTTATCGAGATGGTTCGCAAGCGTCATTACGACGCTAGACACAATGTTCCCGCGTGGATTTTGGTCGATGGACGCGAACGCCAGAGCGATGATGGTGAGCCGAGCCGCACGAGCGGTATGCCGACGCTCGAGGTGCTGCGCGGTGCGGGGCTCAAAAATATTTGTTGCGTAGTGACGCGCTATTTTGGTGGCACGCTGTTGGGGCCTGGTGGCTTGGTACGCGCCTATACCGCGGCGACGCAGGCGGCGGTGGCCGCGGCTCAGGAGGCCGGGCAGATCGTTGAGATGACAAGCGTCGTGCCGGTTGACGCGCATGTGGCCTATCCGCAGTACGAGCAGGTGCTTCGTTTGGCGCAGGATTCGGGTGCCAAGGTTTCGGATACCGATTACGCGGACGCCGTGACACTTCACTTGGTGTTTAAGGCGGGGGAGGAGGAGCCGTTTTGCGCTAAGATGCGCGAGCTTATGGCGGGGCGCGAGGAGATTGAGGTCGGCGCTCCCGAATTTGCCGAGTTCTAACGGCGACGACCGGCGTGCTTTTGGATGGATTCCAAGCGCGCCGGCCGTCGTATTTCTGTTGCTGCCGTTTACTCGGCGAGCTGCTTTAGCATATCGCAGGCGATCTCGACGGCATCGTCGATGCAACCGGGGCAGCTGCGGAGCGGACCCTTGTCCGATCCGATGCCCTTGAGCGTGCCGCAGACGGTCGTCGTGTTCTTCTCGCCAAAACGCTTGGCGATTTCGCGCGACAGCTTGTAGGTCTGGCCCTTGGTCTTGGGGTTTTCCATGCCGTCGCTCATTACAAAGCCCATGATGGCCACGGCGCCCGAGATGGCGCCGCAGGTTTCGGTCATGCCGCCCATGCCGGCGCCAAAGCCCTCGGTGAGGGTAAAGGCGACCTGGGGGTCGAGCCCGACAGCGGGTGCGAGCGTGCAGGCGACGGCCTGCGCGCAGTTAAAGCCATGGGCGTGGTATTCAGCAGCCTGAGCCTGACAGGCGGTGATATCGAGCTGGGCCGTATCGATTTGCTTCATCGTTGTCTCCTTGGTCACGGTGTACCCGCTTATGGTACCCGTGACGGTGCGTGTAATCATCGAGAGCTTCATGGATGCCTCATTTTTATCTATCGAGTAAATGCCCAAGGCTTGAGATAAATACCCCTGATTAATTTGTCCAATAACCTATCGGCGGGATGGGTTGAGAGGGGTGCAGGGTAGCGGTATCGTGAACCGAATAAAACGTAACCCAGGCAAGGGAGCTAGATATGAGCGAGCAGACTATCGGTACCACATGTGTTCAGGGCGGCTATCACCCGGGAGATGCCGAGCCGCGCCAGGTGCCCATCTACCAGTCCACCACGTGGAAGTACGACACGTCCGAGCACATGGGTAAGCTGTTTGACCTAGAGGAGTCGGGCTACTTCTACAGCCGTCTGCAGAACCCCACGTGCGATTTGGTTGCCGCCAAGATCTGTGAGATGGAGGGCGGCACCGCTGCGATGCTCACGAGCTCGGGCATGGCTGCGAATTTCCTCGCGATCTTTAACGTGGCCGGTGCCGGCGATCACGTGGTCGCGAGCTCTGCCATCTACGGCGGTACCTACAACCTGCTCGCCCATACTATGGAGCGCATGGGTTTGACCTGCACCTTCGTTGCCCCCGACTGCACCGACGAGGAGCTCGAGGCAGCGTTTGAGCCCAATACCAAGCTTGTCTTTGGTGAGACGATCGCCAACCCCGCCCTTGCCGTGCTCGATATTGAGCGCTTTGCCAAGGCCGCGCACGACCACGGCGTACCGCTGATGGTCGACAACACCTTCCCGACGCCCGTGATGTGCCGTCCCTTTGAGTGGGGCGCCGACATCGTCACGCACTCCACCACCAAGTACATGGATGGACATGCTGCCTACCTGGGCGGCGTGATCGTCGACCACGGTCAGTTTGACTGGATGGCCCATGCGGACAAGTTCCCGGGTCTCACCTCGCCCGACGAGAGCTACCACGGCGTGACCTATGCCGAGAAGTTCGGTCGCGAGGGCGCCTTTATTACCAAGGCCACCGCGCAGCTCATGCGCGACCTCGGCCCCATGCAGAACCCGCAGGCGGCATTCTTCCTGAACAGCTCGCTCGAGAGCCTGCATGTGCGCATGCCGCGTCATTGCGAGAACGGCCTGGCCGTTGCCAAGTTCCTGCAGAGCCATCCCAAGGTGCGCTTCGTGAGCTATCCGGGCCTGGAGGGCGACAAGTACTATGACCTCGCTCAGAAGTACATGCCCAACGGCACCTGCGGCGTTGTGAGCTTTGGCTTTAATGGTGGTCGCGCGGCGGCCGAGACCTTTATGAAGAGCCTCAAGCTCGCCCAGATCGCCACGCATGTGGCCGACGCCCGCACCTGCTGCCTGCATCCCGCTAACGCTACGCACCGCCAGATGAACGATGAGGAGCTCATCGCCTGCGGTATCTCCGCCGACATGGTGCGCCTGTCGTGCGGCCTCGAGGACACGGCCGATCTGATTGCCGACCTTGAGCAGGCGCTCGAGCAGTGCTAGGCTAGCGTTCGCACAAGGCGCCGATGCTGGCAGAAAGCTTCGGTGGCCTTTCGTTTCGATTCCGTAGGCGGGACCCCAATCGCGACTGTTTACAGGCGATTGGGGCCCCGTTTTTGCGTTGGGCCACTCGAAAGGATGGATATGGAGAAAACTGCAGAGCAGCTGCGTCGCGAGCACATTGCCCTAGAGGGCGACACCCATGGCAAGAACAAGTGGGCGATTCTGTTTACCGTGCTCATCATGACGTTTATGTCGTGTCTGGATTCGA
>CAVALS010000033.1:0-12955 GCA_963589385.1 Bacteroidaceae bacterium | reverse complement strand
CCCTCGTCGGCGACCTTGTCGGCGAGCGCGGTCATCTTCTTGCCGGTCTCGTAGAGCGCCTTGCCGTCCTCGAGGTAGCCCTCCTGGTCGAAATGCATGATCTCGATCTTCTCGGTTTCCTTCATTTGTCTCTCCTTTCTGGGGTTGTTTCCACATCCCCCATGCCAACGGGCATCAAAACCCGCTTACATTCCGTAACACTCAGCCGCTTTGGCCTTAAGCGCATTGACTGACTCTTCGTAGCCCTCCGCCTTGACCTCCATTTGCTTGGAGACAGCATCGAGATACGGGTGAACGTCCCATGACTTCAGACGCTCGGCGATTATTGCCGCAATCGTCTGGAAGAACACGAGATTGGGAATTGCACTGAGCAGCGGAGCCACCTGAGGCACCACAACCTCGTGAGCCCTACCCTTGGGATGGGCCGTGAGCAGCACCGTTTTTGCCGTAACGTTCGATAGCGCATCGGCGATATTCGCAAGACGCTCCGACCCCTGCGGATCGTCGACAATAAACACCAGGTAGCCTGGGGTTATCTGCATCTCGGGACCGTGGACGAACTCCTCGCCCTCGTGATGCATGGCAGGAATCTTGATGGTCTCGCTCAGCTTGAGCGCCGCCTCCTCGGCAACACCGTAGTTGGGGCCGTTGCCGACGACCATAGCGGGCGTGTGCTCAGAAAGCTCGAGCATGTGGTCTTGGACATATGCCTCGGCGGTCTTGCACATCACGGCATTAGCCTGGATAGCCTCGCGCAGGTCATCAAGACGCTGGGCAACGCCCTTGGCGTCAATCGTTCCGCGCGCCTGACCGCCGTAAATACCAAAGAGCACCAGGTACTCAACGAGAACCTCAACGCCCAGAGTCACAAAGTCCACCGACTCGACACCCACACCGTAGTCAAGAACGATGCCAGCGTGTTCCTTGATGGGTGCCTCGACGTTTGCCGTGAGCGCAACTGCAGCCATATCGTGTGCACGCATGTAATCGAGCGCCGCAATCGTATTGGTCGAATAGCCGCTCTGCGAGACGGCGATGTTGAGCGCATGCTGCGGATAGGTGTGTTCAAAATCGACGAAGGCCTCGGGCGTCACAACGGACACCTGCATCTGCAGCACATCTTGCAGGTAATCGCGGGCGCAATCGGCGGCATGGCGCGACGAACCCGAAGCAACGATGCGCAGTGCGTCAAAAGAACCGGACTGGAAAATATCAACGAGCTGCACTACCAGCTTAGACGAACGCTCGAGGTTCTCTCCCATACGCACATGGGCAAGCTGAACGTAATCGAGCATCTTCATCGTCTCACCTCGTAACAAATCATTAGTATTTGATACCAATCACAGTTACAGGTTACAGCTTTTTGATACCTCTTTGTCGATTAATTTATCCCCTTCGGCGAACGGTCGATTTTGAGCCATGTAAGGTTGTATATACAGTCGGTCAAATTGCCCAAACAGACCGGCTGTTACCGCGCGTAATGCAAAGCACCAGCTAATACGTATAGGTGTAGCCGCCCGCATCGCCACGATTGAAGGACTTTACATACTCGATAGCCTGACCGCTCGCGTCATAGCTCACGCATTCCAAAAGCAAAACAAGATCCCCTTGTTCCAAGCCAAGCAAGCCCGCGTCGCGTGCACCCACCGCCTCGATATCGAGCTTCTCCTGCGCCATGACCGGCTTTCGGCCCAACATCTCATAGGTCTCGTACAAACTGAAGACCGACACGTCAATATTTTCGATTGTGGGAAACAACAGGCACGGAATGAACGCCATCTCAATCGATACGGGATCGCCGTTGACGCAGTTCAAACGCCGAATCGAATACAGCAAATCGTCCTCGGCAATGCCAAACAGGTTGGCATAATATGGGCCCGCATAACGCTTGGAACGCGCGAGGATGCGGACGGACGGCTCGCCGCCCGAAGCACGAACCGACTCGCGAAAGCCTCCTGTTCGCTCGTAGGCAACGGGCACTTTCTGCGCCACAAACGCGCCCTTTCCGCGGACGCGTCGAATCTGCCCGCGCCGAACCAGCTCATCGACAGCACTTCGGATGGTCAAGCGTGTCGTACCAAATTCCTCGGCGAGGTCTTTTTCGGACGGAATCATGGAACCCGTGGGATATATGCCACGCTCGATACGCTCCTCGACGCGGCGGCGAATGCGCATATAAACCGGGGTGGCATCTACTGTTTCAGCCATTGTTCACCTGCCACGCTCCCCATGCCGTTCTTTTCGCCGTTATCGGCAAAGCGGAACTTTGTGGGCAAAATCACCGATTTGCAATGCTCCACAAAACGCATGTCCTTATCAAATTCGATCGAGCTCTCATAGAACACCGGCGTTCCCTCTTCTTGCTGGAGCAGCTCGGCCTCTTCGGCGTTCAAACGCGAGATGGAGATATGCTCACGTCCATGCTCAACGCGCACGCCACCTTCTTTGAGCAAGACATCGTAAAGGCTCTCGCACTCAAAATCGTGCTCGGTAAGCGATGGGCACAGGGACAGGTTAACGTGAGCCGTCTCGATTGACGCCGGCTCGCCCTCAATAAGTCGAACGCGCTGCATGCGGAGCAAAGGAGCGCCTACGGACACCCCAAGCTTGTCGGCAAGCGCCTCATCCGCCTCGATGGTCCCGGTGGAAACCAGACGAGAAGAGGAGTGCAGGCCGGCAGTCCGCACAGCATCGGAAAAGTTATACGTTTCCTGGAAGATATTCAGCGGCTTGGGAGGACACACATACGTACCCGATCCGCGACGGCTCTCGAGCGTTCCACACGAGATAAGCCGCGTGATACCGGCACGCAACGCCGTACGCGAAACGCCAATCTCTTCGCACAGCACGCGCTCGGCCGGCAGGCGATCGCCGCCGGCAAGCTGATGGTGCTGGATATACCAAAGAATTCCCTCAACAGCACGATCTTTGGGGGGAATTGCATAAGATTCGCCTGCCATTGCACAGACTCCTCATTCAGAAACGTATGCCGCCAAAATTAGGCCAGCCCTCCCATGGCATCAAATTCGGCCTTGATCTTCTCGGCGACATTCCGATACGACTTATATAGACTTGAATCGCGTTTGACCTCGTCGGTCATAACGGGAATCTCTAATTTGGAAACCTCGTCTTTTCCCGTCTGAACCGCCACAACAACGCCCATACCAAGACACATATTACGCTTGGCAGCATTTATTTTTGCTGCCTTGGCAGGATTTGCCAGGATACGCTGGGCAAATTCCTGTTTAGAGACCGCTTCTTCGGCCTCCGGATCGCCCGCCTCGGCCACTTCGCACTGCAACACATCCGCATAGTCAAAAATCTTCGGCTCGCCGCCGCGCTGATGCACGGCCCACTTGCGGCGCGTGGCGTCCTGGTAGATAGCCGGCAAAAATGTAAACCGCGGCGGGTCCAAAATCGTATCCGTGATGGTAAACACATCGGGATCAAAGGCATCCTGCGGGTTTTTCTTCTTGAACAGCCCCATATCAGCCTCCCGTACTAGCATTAAACAACTCATGCTGAATATAGCACCAATTTCAAGCCACTGCTTTATCGCATCGGTGCGCGGCGTCCATGGCTCGCCCAGCGGAAGAGTTCACGGACGAGGGCCGGGGTGCCTGCCTTGTTTTGAGAAGTGGGCTCCGCGAACTTCTCAAAACAAGGCAGGCACCCCGGCCCCGCCGGCAAATAGCAGACACTCCGCATGCAATCTATGCAAACAAACAAGTACGTTTAGCTACATTCGGTAAGTTCGAGCACGCTGCCCTTAACGATAAGCGCCGGCTCCAGGACGACCTCTTCGGCACGCCTGCCGCCCCTACCGGCAAGACGCTTGGACATGCAGCCAAAAGCATGCTCCGCAAGGACACCAGGGTCCTGCTCAATCGCGGTCAGTGCCGGCTCAAAGAGAACGTCGGCCGCCGAGTTGTCATAGCTCACCACCGAGATATCGCCCGGGATGCTCTTCCCCATCTCGTGCAAGCGCTTGAGCAGACCGAGGGCGATGTTATCCGAACTTGCGAACACAGCGGTGGCATCAGTTGCGAGCACCGCCTCCGAGGCCTCGTAGGCACTCGGAATGTAGTACTCGCTCTCAAACTCCAAACGTGCGTCGATAGGCAGGCCAACCTCGCGCAGCGCGCGCTCATAGCCGGCAAGTCGCTTACGCCCCGTATTGGAACGGCGCGCGTTAACCAAGCAGGCAATGCAACGGTGACCCTGCTCGATCAGATAGCGAGTGGCCATGTAGCCACCCATCTCGTGGTCGAACATCACCTTGTCGCACTCGAGCCCCTCAATGGCACGGTCGACCATCACGGCAGGGATAGGCAGATGGCTGACTTCTTCGCGCAGGGCGCGGTCGTCGGAGAACTCGTCGCCCACAACCAGGAAGACGCCATCAACGCCGCGCGTTACCAGCTGGCGCAGCAGCTCCAGATCGTCGTCGGCACTTCCACCCGAGCTGGTAATGAAGAGCGCATAGCCGTCCTCGCGGCAGCGCTTTTCCAGGCTACCGGCGAGCGAGGCAAAAAAGCGGCTCTCGATGTTAGGGACGATAAGGCCCAGCGTGCGCGACTCGCGCATGACCAGACTACGCGCAATCTGGTTAGGAACATAGTGGTTGCGCGCCGCGACCTCCTTGATGAGCTTGCGGTTTTCTTCCGAGATGCGACAGGGCCGATTATTGAGAACAAGCGAGACCGACGAGGGGGAAAGCCCCACCTCCTGGGCAATCTGCTTGAGGGTGACTTTGTTGGCCATCTCGCTCCTTCCAGGTTTACGCGCAATCTCTTGAAAGTATAGCGACCGCCCCTCTACCTCGGTGATAAACACTTTACCAATCCGGTAGACGGCTGTTTTATCGCCGCCAGCGCACCAAATCCGTCCGGGTGGGGTATATTGCAATCGATTGATGACAACGACCACCAAAAGGCGGATATTCGTATGCACGAGAACGACTTTTTTAACGAGGACCTGCTGTGCGCGCTTGCTGGCGTTGCCGGCGAGGACAACGTGCTGATGAGCGAGCCCATGCGCGAGCACACCACGTTTAAGATCGGCGGCCCGGCCGACGTCTTTGTCACGCCCGATACCGAGCAGGGCCTCGTCGCCACGCTCGACACCTGTTATCGCTGCGACCTGCCGCTCACCATCGTGGGCAACGGCTCCGACCTGCTCGTCGGCGACAAGGGTATCCGCGGCGTCGTCGTGGCGTTGGGCGAAGGCCTCTCCGACATTACGGTCGACGGTACGCACGTCACGGCGGCGGCCGGCGCCTTGCTTTCCGATGTCGCCGCGGCGGCAGCCGAGGCCGGTCTCACCGGCATGGAGCCCATCTCGGGCATCCCCGGATCGGTCGGCGGCGCCTGCTACATGAACGCCGGCGCCTACGGTGCCTGCATGGCAGACGTGCTGGAGTCTGTGCGTGTCTACAAGCCCGCCCGCATGCTCGACGACGGCACCCGCGGCAGCGGCAACATCATCGAGTTCGATGTCGATGAGCTCAACCTGGGCTATCGCAAGAGCCGCATCGCCGACGACGGCTTTATCGTTCTTTCTGCCACCTTCAACCTCGCACCGGGCAACGCCGCGATGATCAAGGCCGACATGGACGACTACCGCCAGCGCCGCGAGGACAAGCAGCCGCTCGACATGCCGAGTGCCGGCTCCACCTTCAAGCGCCCCGAGGGCCACTTTGCCGGCAAACTCATCATGGATGCCGGCCTGCGCGGCCATGCTGTCGGCGGCGCGCAGGTAAGCGAAAAGCACTGCGGCTTCATCGTCAACGCCAACCACGCCACCGCCGCCGACGTCGACGAACTCATCTGCCACATCCAAGCAACCGTCAAAGACCAATTCGGAGTAGACCTACAACCCGAAGTCCACCGAATCGGAGAATTCCTCTAAAAAGAAGGCCCCGAAAGGGGCCTTCACCATATTTATCCAGATAACCCAGTCCGGTATGTCACGCCTTGGACCCGGAAGGTCCGGGGCTGGGGGCGAGGCATAAGGTTGGTCGCGAGTTCCGCACGCAAAGAAGGCCACTTAATGTGGCCTTCGTCTTGCGCAGGACTGTAGAGCAGGAAACCTTATATCCGGCCCCTCCGTCCGGGGACCGCGCCGTATCAGCTACAGCGTCATGTTTGGATCGGCGTCGATGTCGAACGGCGAGATTTCACCTCGGTCGAATTTACGGCGGGCGACCTCCGCGATCATGGCTGCGTTATCGGTACAGGCAGACAAGGGCGGCACCGTCACGCGGATGCCCTGGCGTCCGAGCTTCTTGATCATCATCTCGCGCAGATGCGGGTTAGCCGAGACGCCGCCACCGATGCAGTATTCCTTGCATCCGGTAGCGTGCAGTGCGTTTTTGGCCTTCTTGTACTGCACGTCAAAGACAGCTGCCTCAAACGAAGCCGCCAGATCGGGCAGGTGAATCGTGCGCCCGGCCTTGGTCTCTTGCTCGATGTAGAGCGTCACCGCCGTCTTGAGGCCCGAAAGCGAGAAACGATAGTCTCCCCTGCTGTTAAGCGCGCGGGGAAAATCGATCGCGCGGGGATTGCCTGTCTCGGCCAGCTTGGAGATGATGGGGCCACCGGGATAGCCCAGACCCAACGCCTTGGCTACCTTGTCGAAGGCCTCGCCCACAGCATCGTCGAGTGTCTCACCAAGCACCTCGTAGTCGCCCCATGCCTTCACGTGCACGAGCATGGTGTGCCCGCCCGAGACAAGCGTGAAGATGAACGGCGGCTTGAGGTCGGGCTGCGCCAGCAAGTTGGCAAACAGGTGCCCCTCCAGATGGTTGACGCATACGAGCGGCTTACCGGCAGCGTAGGCAAAGCCTTTGGCAAAGGCAACGCCCACCACGAGGGCGCCCACCAGGCCCGGACCCTGTGTCACGCCCACGGCGGCAAGCTCGCTGGGGGCAATGGCTCCATCCTCAAGACCAAGCGATGCTGCGGCATCCTCGAGCGCCGCATCCACGACACTCACAATCACCTCGACGTGTTTGCGCGAGGCGATCTCGGGCACCACGCCGCCAAAGCGGGCGTGAAAATCAATCTGCGTCGACACCTGGTTGGCCAGCATATTGCCATCCGCATCGATAATCGCCACGGCCGTCTCGTCGCAGGAACTCTCGATAGCGAGCACTAGGCGGCGGCGCTCAATTTCGGCACGCTCCCCCTCGGAGCGCCCAGGAGCAGGCAGCGGCCATACGCGCTGCTCTGCCGCCGTCGGCTCGGGCGAAGCATTGTCGACCGGAAGCACCAGGGGCAGCGGAGCCGTCATGACGATGGCATCCTTGCCGGCACCATAGTAGCCGCGGCGCCGTCCTGCCTCGGTAAAGCCCAGAGCGTTATAAAGCGCGATCGCTCCCTCGTTGCCGTCCTCGACCTCGAGCGAAGCCGTGGTACAGCCGAGCATCTGGGCATCATAGCTCACATGCGACAGCAGCTTGCGGGCAATGCCCTCACGGCGATGTGCCGGGTCGACGGCGACATCCAGAATCTGCACATCACCGTCCACGACCATACCGCCGGCAAGGCCCAGTAGCTTGCCGTCGTCGTGTGCCACCCACCAACTACGCGGCGCAGCGACGTCCTCGCCCAGTTCGGACAGGAACATGCCCGGCGTCCACGCCTTGTGTCCGGCACCTTCAAAGCAGGCGGCCTCTAGCGCGCTCGCGCCCTCGGCGTCCGCCGCGCCCATGGGACGGAACTGCAGATGACGACCGGCGAGCTCATCGGCAACGCCCGTAATTTCGCTCTGCGCACTCTCGGCAAGACCAAGACGCTTGCGCTCGTTTTCCTCGGCATCCGAAAGGCGCGTGTAAATCGGCAGGACGCGAGCCGGATCGCCGTCACCCGCAGCGTGCGCGAGCAGCAAGCCCTCGCCCGAAGGCCACCACAGGTCGCGCTCCACGCAGCGGGCGGTCTCGTCCTCACCCAGCAGCTTGCCATAGCGCACGAGACCGTCACCGGTCAGCTGAACCTGGTCCCAGTCCGCTGCTCGGCGCCACTCATCGAGCGCCATGGCGGCCTTGACCACGTGTTCGCGCTCAAATTGACGCTCGGGACCCTCATCGACCAGCATATACAGCGCCGGATATACCTCACCGCGCATAGCATCGGCCAAGATACCAAGCTTGCCGCGTACGCCAGCCTTCCACGCCGTCCAAGCGCAAGCGTCGAGCGTCGACACGCCCAGCAGCGGAACATTGGCACCGCGCGCGAGGCCCTTGGCAGTGGAGATGCCGATGCGCACACCCGTAAACGACCCCGGGCCGCGGCCGACCACGTAGTAACCAACATCGCTGCGATCCAGACCGGCTTGAGCCAGCACGCCATCAACGGTATTCACGAGCTCAACGTTGGCGTGACGGCGACACATGTGGTCGCCACTCACGAGCTTCGTCTCGCCCGTCTGCTCATCAATCCAGCTTGCCGCGCAGGCAAGCATGTCGGTCGAGGTATCGAGCGCCACCACCAGCGCGTTGTCGTTATGCAAGCTCATCTTGTACAGCCTTATCAATCAAATGGGAAAGCTCCATTGCGCGGTCACCGTGCGCCTCAAGCGTTATCGTTCGCACATCGCTGTCGCCCTCATCACGCTTGAGCGTCACCGAAAGATACTCATCCGTCAGCTCGTCCTGGAATTGTTCGCCCCATTCCAGCAGGCAAGCACCCTCATAGCCCAGCACATCGAAAATGCCCGTATCCTCGAGCTCGTAGGCATGCTCCAGGCGGTATAGATCAAAGTGAAACAGCGGAATACGACCTTGATCGTGAACGGCCATGAGCGCAAACGTAGGGCTCGTAACCATATGCCCATCGCCCAGCCCGCGCGAGACGCCCTTGGTAAAGTGAGTTTTGCCCACTCCCAGGCCACCGGTCAGGATGAGCACATCGCCGTCCTCAAGGCACGGTGCAATTAGCTCGCCAAAGTACTCCGTATCGGCAGCGCAAGTCGTTTTGTAAGTACCTACCCCCAGGCGCTCCAGGGACATATATGCTCCTTATTATTCCGAGGCGTCCTCTGGTGCGGGATGTCGCTCCAGATAGTCGCCCAGCATCTTAAAGTCTTCCTCCAGCAGCTCCTGCCACGCCGGATTGCGCAGCGCTGCTGCCGGATGAAAAGTGGGCATTACTACAAAATGCCCCATCTGGTGGAACCTGCCGCGCAGCTTAGTAATGCCAATCTCGGTCTTAAGCACAAAGTGCGTCGCGGGGTTGCCGAGCGTCACGATAATATCAGGCCAGATGCTTCGAATCTGCTCACGCAAAAACGGCGAGCAAGCCAGCACTTCCTCGGGACGCGGATTGCGGTTTCCCGGCGGGCGGCACTTAAGCACGTTGGCAATGTAGACGTCTTCGCGTTTGAGCCCCGCCAGCGACAAAATGCCGTTGAGATCCTCGCCTGCCGCCCCCACAAAGGGCTCGCCCTGCAAATCCTCATTGCGGCCCGGCGCCTCGCCAATAAACATCACACGAGCGCGGGGGTTTCCCACGCCAAACACGATATTGTGACGCGACTGGTAGAGCTGGCAGAGGTGACAATCGCCCAGAACGGCCTCAATTTCCTCGAGTGCGACCTCACGTGGTGCCTGATGGGTATGGCCAGGGATGTGCATGACGCCCATGGCGACTCCTACACGTAGACCTTGTCGAGGCGCATGCCAAAGCCGCAGGCGACCTCGTAGTTAATCGTTCCGCGCAGTCGGGCCATCTCGTCCATAGTGATCTCGGCATCGCCATCGCGGCCGACAATAATCATCTCGTCACCATACTCGGCCTCGGGAATCTCGTGTGCCGGGTTGGACTGAATGGCGACCATAAACTGGTCCATGCAGATATTGCCAACCTGATGCACGCGCTCGCCGCGATACAGCACATCCATACGATTGGAAAGCGTACGCGATAGGCCGTCGGCATAACCGATCGGCAGCGTGCAGATCTGAACGCGCGTGCGCGGTACGCGGTAGGTAAAACCGTAGCCCACGCCCTCACCCATCGCAGGGTGTGCCACGCGCGTCACGCGCGCATGGACGCTCATAACGGGATCAAGCTGCATCACGCGGCCACTCAGCTCGCACGGCTGCATGCCATACAAGCCAACGCCGGCGCGAATCATATCAAAATGCATCGAGGGGTCGAGCATCGAGGACGGCGTGTTGGCGCAGTGCACGATACCGCACTCAAAACCCGCATCCTTAATGGCCTGAACGGCCTCGGTAAAGCGCTGACACTGCAGCTTGTAGTCCCAGCCCGAAGGTTCATCGGCCGTGGCGAAGTGCGTAAATACGCCGTCGCACTGAATACCGCGATGGAAATTAATACCGCGGACAAAGTCGAGCACCTGTGTGTAGTGTACGCCGATACGATTCATACCTGTCTCGATGGCGAGATGATACTTGCCCACCTTGCCCGCCGCGACGGCACATTCGCCATACGCAAGAGCAAAGTCAGACGTATAGACCGAGGGCATGATATCAAACTCGAGCAACGTCGGAATGGCCTCGATAGGCGGCTCGCTTAGGATGAGGATGGGTTTCGTAATCCCGCCCTGTCGGAGCCCAACGCCCTCGTTAACCGTCGCCACGGCAAACATGTCGGCACCGGCCGAATACATGATCTTGGCGCACTCAACAGCTCCATGACCATAAGCATCGGCCTTAACCACGCAGCACAGGCGCTGACGTGGATTCAGCAAATTCTTATAGGCCCTCGTGTTGCGACGGAGCGCCCCGCGGTCGATCTCGACCCAGGACCAGCGCGTCAAATCGGCTTTATTCATGATTAGTCATCCGACCCTTCGTCCATGATTCCCAGATCTTCGAGCGCATCCTTTGCCGCCAGCTCCATGGCAGGACCGATCAAGTCGATAAGATCGGTCGCGATAACGCTCTTCTCACCATACTCCGTCGCCGCGGCAAAACCGGCGTAGCTGTGAAGTGCGACGGCGTACGAATACAGCAACTCCCAACGATCCATCTCGTCGCGCATGGTGGCAAGCGTGCCGGCCAAAATACCCGCGAGAACATCACCTGAACCGGCAGTTGCCAGAGAAGCCGGACCCGAGAGCGGCAGCAGTACACGCTCAACGCCACAGATAGCCGTCGTCGGCCCCTTGGCAATGACCACCAGATTGTCGGAGCCTGCAGCCCAGACAACCTTCTGCGCGGCTGCAATCGCGGTACCAAGGTCGTTCACCTCGTCACCGGCAACCAGGCGCGAAAGCTCACGATAGTGCGGCGTCATAACCAACGGCTGCTCGCGACGATACATCTCGGGGTTACTATCAATACCGTCAATGGCAATCTTAGCAAGGCAGTTGAGTGCATCGGCGTCCAAAATAAGCGGTACATCAAGCTCGAGCAAGCCCGAAACCACCTGCATAGCGCCGGCAGACGTCGTCATACCAGGACCGCACAGTACGCAGCTGTACTTCTTTGCAATCTCGCACACCGTCATGCGCGCAGCGGCGCCAAAGGAGCCGCGGGAATCAGACGGAATAGCAAAGACGGGAATCGAAGGAAGTGCCATGCGAATAAGATTGGCGCAGGCGTCAGGAGCCGCGACCGCCACGTAACCAGCACCCGCGCGAGCTGCAGACTTGGCCGCCATAATAGCAGCGCCAGGATACTGCGCCGAGCCGGCGACAATAAGGACGGAACCGCGAGAATACTTATCGATATTCGTGGACAGCGGAGCAAAGAAATCCACCAGGTCACCGGGCTCGACAATCTCGGCGGCATGGTCGACATCATCGATGACCTCATCAAGGCGATCATAGAGGCCACCGCACACCAGATCACCGGCGTACTCTGGGCCATCAGCGCTGTAAAGTCCGATCTTGGGCGTGATCATCGTGACCGTGCGCTCGGCACGGATGCAGTCGTCGTCGACAACACCGGTCTCGGCATTCAGACCCGAAGGAACATCAATGGACACCACATGGTCGGCGCAGTCGTTAACTGTCGGAATCCAGATGGAGAACGGTGCACGCAGGTCACCGTGGAAACCGGTACCAAAGATAGCGTCAACAACAACGTCGGCCTTATCGATCAAAACCTCAAGCTCATCTCGCGAGGGACCGACACACACATGCACGTCACGACCGGCGGTACGGCGGGCAACATGGCGAGCCAGAGCGGCAGGAATCTCATCCGGCTCGACCGGAGACACGATATCCACGTCAACGCCCTTATGACTCAAAATATCAGCCGCGACCCAACCGTCACCACCGTTGTTGCCAAAACCGACCAGAACAAGGACGCGATCGGGATTGAGTTTTAGAATTTCACGAGCAGCAAACTCACCCGCCAGTTCCATAAGCTCGGCCTTCGAAGTTCCTTCGCGTTCGATAATATCCTCGAGGCGAACGACTTCCTCGGTACTCAAAACCGGTTTCATCTATGCTCCTAGCGTATCTTGCGAAGCATCGCCCTGGTGCTCCGTCAAAGCTGAATTTTGCAGTTGCTCAAGCTCATCTAAAACCGAGCGAGCCTCTTTATAAGTTTGTGCAACGCGTTCCTTGGTGCTCACCTTTTCTTCCTTAGGCTTTGGTCGAGCATCCTTGGTGATCGCAATGGCATTGGCTACGGCCAGATCACCCGTCAAAGTAATGGAGAGCGCAACTTCAACGACACCCAACTCTTGAGCAATCTCGAGCGCTCGACCCGAAAGCACCGCTTTAGGCTTTCCGAGGTTATCACGCGTCACCGAGACGTCTTTGCGGCCGACGCCCTGACTAAAACCCGTACCAAGAGCTTTGAGAACCGCTTCACGAGAAGCAAAACGGCTCGCATAGTGCGCCGCAGGACGCGATGAAGCGTCGCAATATGCGCACTCTTCTTCGGTAAACACACGCCGAGCAAACGACGGCGTCTTTTCAAGGATTGATTTCATGCGGGAAATCTCGACGATATCAACGCCGATACCAGCTTCAGCCA
>CAVALS010000032.1:0-14047 GCA_963589385.1 Bacteroidaceae bacterium | reverse complement strand
CCTCTTGCAGGCGGCCGCGCGAAATGCTGCGCCATGACGTATGCGACACCACGCGAACTCCGCCGTTGCTTATGCGCAGGCGCACAACGGACAGTATGCCGGCTGTGCTTGCCGCATCGAAAGGGGTGTTGTCGCCGTCGCGGCGCTCGCCCGAGACCAGCAACACGTAGGCGTCCTGGTTTCCTCTTCCGTCCGTATATTCCACTACGTCGAAGTCGTAATCGTATATGTCGTCGCGCTCCACGTCGCCCTCGCCAAAGCCCAGGGGGAAGTCCACGGGCATGGGGGCAGACCACGTGCCGTTTGCCTTTGTGTGCACCACTAGGCGCGAGCGGCCATTGTCGCCGTAGCGCACCGAGGCGATACGGAACAGGCATTCTACGCCGGCAATCATTGCCAGCTTCATGTGAGCTTCGCTGAGCACGCCAGGAAACAGCACGTTGTCGCTCGAGGGCTTGATGCCGCCACGCTCGTCCTCCGATACACCAGCAGAATTGGCGTTGGGGTCCGCAACGGCGTCCTTCGCCTGTCCGATATAGGTGTACGCATACATCGTTGCGGCATTTTCGTCATCCTCCATCAGGGCATGGACGAAATGTTCGACCTGTCCCGTGTCGTCGCTCTCTGCATCCGCCTCGAGCTCAATGCGTGTGACCGCTTGATCCCAATCGCGTACGATTGGTACGACGTTTACGGGGGTGGCTACAACTTCGGCGCATGCGAGCAGCTCGGCATTGGTGACGATGGTGGCCGACGCGATAAACTGCGGCACATCACCTGCCTCGGCATTGCTGGTCGCGCCAAAGCAGGCATCCAGCGTGTAAGGCGTATCTCCACCCAATGCGAGCTCAGAGCGCTGGAGCACATACTGGTTGGCATTGTTCACCGACATATTCCACGAATCGAGGAGTGTGGGCCACGACCCCGACCAAGCCTTGGTGGTCCACTTGAACATTACGAACTGGAGTATCACATCGACATCGACGTCTGCACCTACGCGCAGTCGCGGAAGCTGGTGTCCATCTGCCTTCTCGTACCCAATGAACAGCGTGAGGGATGCGGCGCCGCGCACGGCAGACGAGGCGACGCCCGCAACGCCGGCTCCAAAGGTAACGGCAAGCCCAATCTGGATGGTGAACGAGCCCGATGTGTTTGAATAGTCAAGCGAAATGTTTTTAAAAAACGCCGCGCCGCTGCCGTGCGTGTGGGCACCCACGGCGAGCGCCAGCTTCGCCAGCACCCAAGGGTTGACGTTTAGGAAAAACGGCACCGGGCCCAAGGTGAACTGCTCGGTCCAGTTGAGGTCGGTTTTTACTTGGAAGAGAGCCTTAATATTGCCAAACGCCGGATCGTTGTTGTTGCCCCAAGTTTTGCCAACCCAGTCGTAGGCGAGCGATCCGTACACCTGTGTGGCGATATCCATCGTAAACAGCAGCGTGCAATGGTGGCGAAGGAGCTTAGTGTTCCTTGGATCGGTGCCCGAACCGGCACTCATGCTTTTGTACTGATTCCACTTCCCCTCCATCTCGTCGAGGTAGCGGTTTGCCTGCTTGGCGCCCGACTCGCGCGGCGACTTCTTCCAGTATTCCGGATCCGGATTGCCCGAATCGTTCATGTAGCTGGCCGGTTTGTATCCGCCGCCAAACAGTACGTACCCGGCAAACGAGAAATCGAAGAGAATCGGAAACGTGGGCATCCAGCAGACGAACTTGTTGCCGCCGATGCCGGGGAACGCCGCGGGGAAATCAAACGGAGTGATCTCTTGATCCATGGTGGTGGGGATGATGGTCGTTGAGCCCGATTCTGCCTTTGAGGCCGGTGCGGTGGCAACGGCCATGGGGGAGGAGAGCGTGTAGGTTTTGCCCTGGTAGTCGAGCACAAAGCGCAGCTTGCATCCTTCCTCCAGAAGGCCCGAAGCTGCATCGAGGAACTTGTCTTCGAGTGTGAACGTCGCCAGATTATCCGAACCCGATGCACTGGCCTTGACTTGGCCAATTTGCGTGACGGTTTCGGGCGAGCTACCCGTGGCGGGCATTACCTTGTTGATGCACAGCGTTGCCTGCCCGCCCTGCGGCAGATGGGCCTGCACGGTAAAGGCGTGCGTGTTGGGCTGGTCGTTTGCTGCTTCGTCCGCTGGCATTGCCATAAACGTGGCGTCGGCGTACTGGATGTCCCATTCGTCGAATGTGAGCTGTCGAAAGTACGGCTCGCCGTCGGAAAGCGGACGTGTGGGTGCGGTAATGGCGGTGCCGCCCTGGATACGCGCAAGGGGAATCTCGACATCACGGTAGCCCGCCATGCTAATGGAGATACCGCCGTTAAAGTCGTACGCGTCGAGAAGCGTTGCCTCGTCTACGTAGCCTTCCGAAAGAGGCGCGACCTCAAAGATGGCCGTGCCTTCGTCATCGGTCGTGGCGGTGAGCCGCTTGCCTGTAGCATAGCGCGACGTGAGCGTGACCTGGACACCCGCGATGGGCATATTCTTGTTGGCGACGTCGACCACGACCACACCAAACATGGTGCGCGAGAGAACGAGCACCTTGAAGGGGTCCTCTTCGTCGGCATAGGCCGCGGTGGGCGCGAACGGCAATATGAAGGCGTTTGCGCTTCCCGGCACGTGCGGCAACATAATGCTCGCCAGCGAGGATGCTCCGGCAACAAGTAACGAACGGCGATCAAGCATCTTGGGCTCCCATCCCGCAGGTATCGGTGGAAATAATCCAATTTTGCGAGAAGGCGCCTCGTGGCGGTAGTGCCGTTCGATGACCAAAATGTCCAATTTGAGCGCGCGAAAGCGTCAGACCCCTGGAGCGCTTTCGATACGACGGACAGTCTGGCCGCTAGCGCAACATGTGGGCGACCAGCTCGGCGCGTGTGCCGATGCCAAGCTTTGCGTATACGCCGGATAGGCGGTTTTTAACGGTGCCCGGCGATACTCCCATATGGCGTGCGATTTCGGCGTTGGTCCATCCGCGGCAGGCGAGCATGGCCATGGTGAATTCCGTGGTCGTTAGATCGTCGGCCACGTCCTCGCCCGAATCGGGGTTGTGGATGCGCCGCCAGCCGTAGCTGAAGCGGTACGTGATCTCGATGATGCGCGCGAAGTCGTCAGGGTATTGCGTTTTTAGGCACGCCTCGATGAGCCCCTGTAAAAGGCCGTGGTGCTCGCCAATGAGCTCGATAAGGCCGTCGGGGCACGCAATGTTCCAAGCGGCTCCGAAGTGCGTTTTTGCGGCGTCGATGTCCTTGAGGCTCATGCATGCCATAGAAGCCGACAAGTGCAGGAATAGCTCCGAGATGGGATAGCTTCCCTGTTTCATGATCAGGGCGTTTTCTGCCATGCCGAGACTGCGGCCATATTCGCCGCGCAGGTACAGGGCATGCGCCATCACGTAGCTGGCGAACAAGCGCAGACCTTCGGGCAGATGCGCCGCAAGCGGATAAAACTCTTCGGCGGAATACGGGGAAGGCAAGTGCAGCAGGACGCTCGCGGCGGAGGCGAACAGGATATGCATGGCGTGGACGGCAGGCGATTCCTCGTCAGGTGGCGTATCGAGGATGCCCGCAAGGCAACGGCGGGCATCGGCGATACGGTTGAGCGACAGACTGGCATATCCGCAGATAAAGCATGCGGAATAGCGCAGTGCGGGGTCGGTGGCGTCAAGATAGGGGCGTGCTGTCTCGGCGGCGAGCGTGGCCTGTCCGCGAAAGTACAGCGCTTCTGCCGTGGCGATGGTGCGTGAATCGGGGTCGGAAATGCCTGCAACCGCAGCGTCAATCTGGCCCGGCACAAAGGCAGTGCACATCAACGGCATGGGAATGCGCGGGTAGCCATCGCAGTCCATCTTCCATCTCCCAACAGCTGGCAACTATAGCGACAATTGTACTCCTGTTGCTTGGGACCCCTTTCGTTTTACTGTTCGGTTAACGCTGCGGATCGTTTTGGAAGGCTTACGAGCATAGTGGTCCCGTTCTCGGAACTTGCTTCGACCTCTACCGTGCCACCGTGAAGCACTGCAATCTCCCAAACGAGTGCTAGTCCGAGTCCTGTGCCGCCGTATGCCCTGCTGCGGGATTTATCCAGGCGAAAGAACGGTTGGAAGATGCTCTCGCGGTACTGTTTAGGTATTCCCGGGCCCTGGTCCTCGACTCGTAGGAGCACGTGGCTGTCGTTGTCGCAGACGGAGACGTTGACAGTCGAGTCGGGGCGGCTGTAACGGATGGCGTTTTCGACCAGATTGAACACCAGCCGATAGAGGAGCGTGTCGCTCCCGATTACTAAAGCGTCTCCAGCACAATTGAGGGCTATGCCCTTATTTTCGGCAAGTGGCGCAAGGTCGGTGAGAGCCTCTTCGGACAGGGGACCAAGTTCAACATCGTCCTCGCAAGGAACGCTGCGGAGCTCACTCATCTCGAGTAATACCTTGGTCATTCGAGACATGCGCTCGGTTTGTTCTTGTAGCAGGCCGAGCAGCTCGGCTGTTTCGGGTCGCAAACCGGAGTGCTCGGAGATGAATAGTTCAATCTGTGCTTGCATAAGGGCGAGCGGGGTGCGCAGCTCGTGTGCGGCGTTGCCGGTAAACTGACGCTGCGCAGAGAACCCTTCGCCAAGACGGGCGATCATGTCGTTGAAAGAGGCACTGCATCGTTGTAGCTCGGTGGGCACATCTTCACTGAGTCTGATTTCGCCTAGGTTGTCAGGCTGCACGCGTTCTACCTGGGCGGCAAAAGCCCGTAGCGGTTTGAGCGCACGGCCGCTCACAAAGTATGCCAGCACGCCGCCAAGGAGTGTGACTCCAGCCGTGATGCACCAGGTTGTCGTGCCAAAAGACTCCTGTGCGTCGTTTACGACGATCGTGATCTTGTCATCGGGGGTCGCTTTCGTTGGGTCGAACGCCTGGGGCGAATCTTCGCCGGTTGCGTTAAATGCCGAGATGTTACTGCCGATGGCATCCATGTAGCGCATGCCCGTATAGCCGACCAGGCAGTTCGTCAGCACGCATGCTGCACACGTGAGCAGTGCCGTCATAATCGTTATGCGCCATTGCAGGGAAAGCCTTTTCATTCGCTATCCTCCATAACGTAGCCCTCTCCAATCCGATTGCGAATCGGGTCGTATCCCAAAGCGCTGCGCAACTTTTTTCGGAGCGACGAAATATGAACGCGGGTTGCGTTGCTAAAGCTGTTCACGCTGCTATCCCAAACGTGCTCGATAAGCTCCTCTTGACTTACCGGACGCCCCTGATTAAGCATCAGGTATTCCAAGATTCCCGTTTCCTTGCGCGTAAGAGATAAAGCCTCGCTGTTCACGGAAGCGATGCGCGCCTTGGTGTCAAAGCGGAGCTTTCCGCAGGTTAAAACTATGTCGCTTTGTGTAAAGCGTCTGAGGGTAAGGCTGCGAATCCTTGCCGCAAGCTCGTCCAGATGAAACGGCTTGGTGAGGTAATCGTTGGCGCCGGCATCGAGTCCGGCGACTTTATCTGATACTTCGCCACGTGCGGACAGAATCAGTACCTTAGTCTCGCAGTCAGTTTTCCTAAGTTCCCTGAGCACGGTCATGCCATCGATACGGGGAAGGTTGAGGTCGAGTACCACGAGGTCAAAGACTTCGACGCCCAGCAGGTCGAGCGCCTCCTGTCCATCGTGACAGCAGTCGACGCTGTACGCCAAGTTTCGCAAACTGCGCGCGATTGCATCGCACAGTGCTCGCTCGTCTTCGACGATCAAAATACGCATAACAGTCTCCTTGCACATTCCAAATCGCGCTTAACACGGATTTTATAGTCGATATGGTCCAATGGTCGCGTAACGAAAGGAGTGGTCGTGTTGTTCAAAGCGGTAAAACCCGTGGTACAGGTCGCTTTGTTGATCGTCGGAATTGCCATGGTGTGCTTTGGCGTTATGCGTGGCGAGGCGGATGCCGTGCTGGCCAAAGCGATTAGGCTGTGCTTGGAGTGTATCGGAATTGGATAAAAGAGAAAACACTGCGTCGCATGTTTTGGCCCGATTTCGCGGATTCATTCAGGCGGCGGCGACGCTGGTCACCAATATTCACCTGCCAAACTTTGCCAAAGGCGGCATCTATCAGGGCGCGGGAAAAACAGTCTGCGTACCTGGACTTAATTGCTATTCGTGCCCCGCGGCATCGGGTGCGTGCCCCATCGGGTCGTTCCAGTCGGTGGTGGGTTCATCCAAGTTCAACTTTTCTTACTACGTCACCGGTACGCTCATTTTGCTCGGCGTGCTGCTGGGACGCTTTGTATGCGGCTTTCTGTGCCCGTTTGGCTGGCTTCAGGAGCTGCTTCACAAGATTCCCGGCAAAAAGTTCTCCACGAAAAAGCTCAAGCCGCTCACGTACATCAAGTACGTCGTGCTGCTGTTTGCCGTGGTGCTGCTGCCCGTCTTGGTGGTCAACGATGTGGGGATGGGCGACCCGTTCTTTTGTAAGTACATCTGTCCGCAGGGCGTACTCGAGGGCGCCATTCCACTGGCCATTGCCAACGCCGGCATTCGATCTGCGTTGGGACATCTCTTTACTTGGAAACTTGCCGTTCTCATTGCCGTGGTAGTGCTGAGTGTTTTGTTCTACCGCCCCTTCTGCAAATGGATTTGTCCACTCGGTGCATTCTATGCGCTTATGAATAGGGTGTCCCTACTGGGGATTCGGGTTGACGCATGCAAATGTGTCTCGTGCGGCAAGTGCTCAAAGGTTTGTCAGATGGATGTTGATGTGGTCCGCGCACCCAATCATGCCGAATGCATCCGGTGCGGAAAGTGCATCGGGGCCTGTCCCGTCGATGCCATTAGCTATCGCTATGGCCTGGATGTGTCGGCGGAAAAGCTCCCCTTGACCGCCGATAAAAAGTAAACAAGCTTCGACAAAACGGAGGAATGACTATGAAGCTTTCTAAGATTGCGGCCCTGTTTATGGTGCCGGTATTGGCCTTGTGTCTTGTGGCATGTTCGGCGCCCGGTGGCAATGCGAGCGAATCTGCGAGCTCCGATCCTAAGATCGCAGAACTCACTGCGCAGAAGCCGACCAATGCCGACGAGGCCGCCGAGCTGTATGCGAAGCTCATGCAGAAGGAGAACGAGATCTTTTCGAGTGATAACGCGCTGTGGGAAAAGGTATTCAATGCGGCAAATAAAGACTCGGCAATGATTGAGGACGGCAGCAATTACGGCGATTTCCTGCTCAAGACCATCGACGGTGCCAAGGATGAGTTCACGGCGGATGAGCTTAAGACACTCAAGGCCGGTGCACAGCAGATCAAGGAGATCGAGGACAAGCTCGAGAGCCTGGAGAAGGAGTTCCCCGGCTGTGGAAGCACGCCGAGTGCAGGCGAGAGCGTCGACGCTTCGACCGCTGGCATGACGGCTGGTGCCAATGCTTCGAACGAGGCGACGAAGTTCCCCAGCTTTACGGGCAAGGACCTGGATGGCAACGACGTGAACAGCGACGAGCTGTTCTCTAAGAACAAGGTCACCGTCATGAACTTCTGGTTCACTACTTGCAAGCCGTGCGTGGGCGAGCTGGGCGATCTTGAGAAACTGAATCAGGAGCTTGCCAAGAAGGGCGGCCAGGTCGCGGGCGTCAATTCCTTTACGCTCGATGGCAACAAGGGCGAGATTGCAGATGCCAAGGACGTGCTGAACAAGAAGGGCGTGACGTATAAGAACATCTGGTTCAAGTCGGATAGCGAGGCCGGTAAGTTCACGTCAAATTTGTTCTCGTTCCCGACAACGTATGTCATCGATCAGAATGGCAATATCGTAGGGGATCCAATCGTGGGAGCCATCAGCTCCGCCGAGCAGCGCGCAGCACTCAACAAACTTATCGACCAGGCGATTGCGAATAGCGAGCAGTAAAAACGCGTAAAGCATAGCGAGAATCGTGTGTCGCTGTGCGAAGTAGTCCGCTACCTTTCAAGATAAGCTCCACCATATAGAGGTCCCGCTCGGGACCTCTTCTTTTGGGTGCCGTCCCGTTCGTTTTTTGGCGCGGTTCGTTACATTCCTCACTGGCTCCGGCAAAAAATGGGGATAGAGTAGGACAAACGCGTCGAATACGAACGGCGGGGGAGAGCGGGCGAGTGCGCCCGCGTGGGAGAGGTTGCCGTCCATGTTGGAGCTCAAAGGTATTTGCAAAAGGTACGTTACGCAGTCGTTTACGCAGGTGGCGCTCGACAGCGTGAGCCTGTCTTTTCGCGATAACGAGTTCGTGGCCATTCTGGGTCCCTCGGGCTCGGGTAAAACCACGATGCTCAACGTTATCGGCGGACTCGACCACTTTGACTCGGGCGACCTGCTGATCGACGGTATTTCGACCAAAGACTTTCACGATCGCGATTGGGATGCCTACCGCAACAACCGCATCGGCTTTGTGTTCCAAAGCTATAACCTCATTCCGCATCAGACCATTTTGGAAAACGTGGAGCTGGCGCTCACGCTCACGGGCGTGGGCCATACCGAGCGCCGCGAGCGTGCGCGCAAGGCGTTGGAGAAAGTCGGCCTGGGCGAGCACGTTAACAAGCGCCCGAGCCAGCTTTCGGGCGGGCAGATGCAGCGCGTGGCCATCGCTCGCGCCCTGATTAATGATCCCGAGATCGTGCTGGCCGACGAGCCGACCGGCGCTTTGGATTCAACGACATCCGTACAGGTCATGGACTTGCTTAAGGACGTGGCGCGCGACCGCCTGGTCATCATGGTCACGCATAATCCCGAGCTGGCGTACCAATATGCCACGCGCATCGTCAACCTGGCGGATGGCAAGATCACCGACGATTCCGATCCTTTCGATGTCGCTGACGTCACGCGCCGCGAGGCCAAGCCTACGCGCAAAACCTCGATGAGCTTTGTGACGGCGCTGGGGCTTTCTGCCCGCAACCTTATGACCAAGAAGGGCCGTACGGCCATGACGGCCTTTGCGGGGTCGATTGGCATTATCGGCATCGCGGCGATTCTTGCGCTGTCCAACGGCGTAAACGGCTACATCAAAAAGGTCGAGGAGGATACGCTCTCGAGCTACCCGCTCACCATTTCCAAGCAGGATTACGACCTGTCGTCCATGATGGGCGGACAGGGGGCCACGGATGACGAGGCGTCCAACGGCGAGGATTTATCCGACGGTACTGGTGGCAAAGCTAAGGGAACCGATAAAATTCCCGTGGTCACGGCCGTAAAGGATATGTTTGCGAGCGTTAAGTCCAACGACATGACGAGCTTTAAGGCATGGCTCGATGCCGGTGGCGACGGCATCGATAAAGAAGTCAACGCCATTCAGTACGGCTACGGTGTATCGCCGGTTGTCTATCGTGCCGGCAAGGGCGACGAGAAGCCCGTCCGGCTTGTTCCCAACGCTATGACCGAGGCCATGAGTGGAGGCGCGAGCTCGGCGGCAACGGTGAGCATGGAATCCATGGGAACCTCGGTCTTTAACGAGATGATTGACGACCAGAGCCTGCTCGACAGCCAGTACGATGTCGTCGCCGGTCACTGGCCCACGTCCGCCAACGAAGCCGTGATGGTGCTTTCGAGCCGCGGTACGGTGGGCGACTACACGCTCTACAGCATCGGCGCGCTGGATATCGATGAGCTCAACGACCTGGTTAACAGTGCTATGACGGCCGACGGTGGGGTCGAAGCGCCCGAGACCGGTACCGACTTTACCTACGACGATGCGCTGTCTACCACGTTTAAGGTGCTGTCGCCGGCCGATGCGTATCGCAAAAACGAAGAGACCGGCATGTGGACTGACATGTCTGGCGATGCCGACTTTATGGCCGCCAAGGTTGCCGATGGCATCGACGTGCACATTGTGGGCGTGGTGCGACCTAACGAGACGGCCAATGCGAGCGCGTTGTCTCCGGGCATTGCCTATACGCATGCGCTGACCCGCCAGCTTATGGAGCGCGCTGCCGATTCACAGATTGTGCAAGAGCAGCTTGCCCACCCCGAGACGGATGTCTTTACGGGCAAGTCTTTCGATGAGCTGCAAGGCGAGGCCAAACAAGGCGTGGACCTGGGCAGCATGTTCAGTGTGGACGAGGCGGCGCTGAAGAGCGCGTTCTCGTTCGATACGCCTGCGCTCTCGGGCGCTGCCGGCGGTATGGACCTTTCTGGCATCGACTTGTCCGGGCTGGACATTGACCTTTCTGGCGTTGGTAAGGACATCGACTTCAGCGACATCATGGCCAAAGCGCCAACCCCAGATTTCTCGGGTATCTTTGACGGTCTGGAACTCACGCCCGAGCAAATGCAGCAGGTGGGAACACTAGCCAACCAGCTGTTTGAGGGCTTTTTGCGGTCTGATCAGTTTAAGGCGCTGACGCCCGATGATCTTAAGGACGCGTCAAAGCTTACCACCGCGTTCTCGGCGTATCTTGAGAGTGATACGGCAGCCCAGCAAATCCTGGCCCAGCTCAAAGCGCTGGGCGGCGATGCCTTGGCCGAGCGCCTGCAACAGGCGATGACCGACTATGTGCAAAAGCAGCTGGCTCCGTATCTGCAGCAGGCTATGGATCAGGTGATGAAGGCAATCAGCGAGCAGGTAGCGTCGACGGTATCGTCCCAGCTCAAGGCGGGCGCGGCAGGGCTCGTGGACCAGATGGCGACGCAGATGTCTTCGAGTTTCGCCAGCCTGGCGAGCGCGATGCACGTGGATGCGAGCGCCTTTGCCAATGCCATTCACTTCAACATGGACGCCGAGGACCTGAGCTCGCTCATGATGAGCTATGCGAAGGCGTCGAAGCTCACCTATGACAACAACCTGACCACACTGGGTTATGCGGACGAGGCGGACCCCATCTCGGTCAAGATTTTCCCGCGTGACTTTGAGGCCAAGGAGCGCGTACTCGACCATATCGATGCGTACAACAAGCAGGTCAAAGCCGCCGGCCACGACGAGCGGGCAATCTCGTACACCGACTACATGGGTATCATCATGGGGTCGGTGACCGACATCGTGAACACCATCAGCTTGGTGCTCATCGCATTCGTGAGTATCAGCCTGGTGGTGAGCTCCATCATGATCGGTATCATCACCTACATCAGCGTGCTGGAGCGCAAAAAGGAGATTGGCATCCTGCGTGCGATCGGCGCGTCAAAGCGCAACGTGGCCAACGTATTCAATGCCGAGACCTTTATCGAAGGCCTCATCGCCGGCGTCTTTGCCATCGTCGTCGTGGTGGCTGTGAGCTTTCCGGTTAATGCCTGGGCACTTGCCGCCAAGCAGGTACCCAATCTGATGAGCTTGCCCGTGCAGGATGCGCTGGTGCTCATTGCGATTTCTGTGTTGCTAACGGTCGTTGCCGGCCTGCTGCCCGCTCGCAGCGCGTCCAAAAAGGACCCCGTGGATGCCCTGCGCTCCGAATAATGTGACAAAGGGACAGCCCCTTTGTCACATTGAGAGCCTTGTGGAATCGGGGTCTAATACTTTTCCGAGAAGTGAACGAGTCAAAATAGACCCCCGAAGCATCGGCACTTTTGTGATGCAATTTCCTGCGGTTTTGCCAGTCAAATCCTGCGGTTTTGGCGTCAAAAAATGTCGATGCTTCGGGGGTCCAAATACAGCCGTTCACTTCTGGGAAAAGTATTAGACCTCGAGATATAGACGGCGTTTGCGAGCGGAAATCAGAACGCAAGCTTCTAGCTCTTCTTTGCAGAGAGCATAAGCCTAATTTCCGGATGGGTGTATTCGTCGAACTCTTCCTTGGGCTCGGTGTCAAAGGCGTAGTACGACTTGATGGATTCGTCCTCCGTCTTGATGCTGATCTCCTCGTATAAGGATCCGCCTAAAAATGCCTGTTTAAATTCATCCGACAGGCTGCATGGCGTGAGGAGGCCCGGCGTGGCAACGGAAATGTCCAACCCGTTGAGCGGGGCGCAGAGCGTCGCGATATCCTGCTCGGCGCGGGAGAGGTTGTCTGCAAGGCTTGCCTCGGGGTCGATCTGACTGGTGTAATCGACGTCCGTGAGCATGCCGTCTGCATCAAAAGAAAGGTAGACATAGGCTGCTTGAGCGCCGAGGTCATTATCGCGCAGATAGCCGATAATGCGGTAGCCGTAGTCGTGATACGACTCGTATGGGTCGTCTGCTGCGACGCGTTCGCACACGGGCTCCAAGGCATCTTGCGCGATGGCGAGCTGCTCGGCGGCTGCAGCCTTTCTTGCCTGAAGCTCGTTATTTCCCTGGACAAACTGCGGGATGTAGACGCCAAGCAGCACAATGGCGGGCAATACCGCGAGAGCTATGATCTGCTTCTTGACGTTTGGAATCGTCACGCCGTATGCGTTTGCCATGGCCTCGGCATTGCTCGAGGTCTCGGCCAGCACGTCTGCCGCCGTGGCGACTGCCCCTACGGCGCTGGCAACCTCGGCGGCACCGCCCAGGTTGCGCGCGAGATCGTTATCGCTGTTCTTGAGCAGGCGGCCGGCAGCTTGCGTGGCAAGCACGCCGGCGACCTCCGCGGAATGGTCCTTGTTGGTCTGGGCCACCGCAAGCCTGCTCTGCAGTTCCTTCCACTGTTTGCCCTGCATTCCAAAGCGCGGAGCAAGAGCGCAATAGCAAAAGATGGCGAGTTCGATTACGGTGAGTGCGATGGCGGTATATATGCCCGCGGGTTGGAATTCCTTTTGGTGAAACGCGATATCGTTGACCATTTGGAGCGGCAACATCAACAGGCATGCTACGAACGACATGACGAGTGCGGTCGCTGCGATTTTGGGGTATGTGCAGTACCGCTGGATGCGTTTCTTTTCTTGCTCGGTGAGCTGCTGCATGGGGCCTCGACTCTCATCGTTTTTCGGGGGCGATGTGCACACGCTCTTGAGTATAGATGAGTGAAGGATGTCTGTTGTTCATACATAGCGGTCAACAGCGTGCTGTTGGTGATCGTTTGATCGCGAACGTCGTCTTTTGGAGCATGAAGCCGCTGCCGATGCCCACAAACAGCAAATCGAAGGTGAATGGTTTCCCGAGAAGTGAACGACCTAATTTGGACCCCTGAAGCACCCACGTTTTTCGACGCTAAAACCGCAGGATTTGAGTGATAAAACCGCAGGAATTGGCCTTCCAAAAGTGTCGATGCATCGAGGGTCCGATTTCACTCGTTCACTTCGCGGAAAACCATTCACCTTCGTTGCATGAGGCGCCGGATGCAAGGGTGATTATCGTCAAGCTGCTGCCTCTGCCTTGTGAATCATCTGGAGCACAAGGCATAATGCATGTAACAAGGGGGCGGTTCCTTTGTCACATCCGTTGATATGAGAGAAGAGTAGATGATTCTTTCGCTTGCCCCTATGGAGGGGATTACCGGGCATGTGTTCCGTCGCGTGCATGCGGAGTGCTTCGGTGCGCTCGATTGCTATTACACGCCGTTTTTGCCGCCGCCGCGGGTGGGAAACCGCTTTGGCGGCAAGGCGTTTAAGGAGGTCGATCCTGCCAATAACCAGGGGCTCAACGTGGTGCCTCAGTTGATGTCCAAGAACGCGGACGAGTTTGTGTGGGCGGCACAGGTGCTCGCCGACATGGGCTATCGCGAGGTCAATCTCAACTTGGGTTGCCCCTCGGGGACGGTTGTCGCCAAGGGCAAGGGCTCGGGCTTTTTGCGCCACTTGGACGAGCTCGAAGTGTTCTTGAGCGATGTGTGCGAGCGATCGCCCTTGCCGGTGTCGGTAAAAACCAGGCTGGGGCTGGAGAGCGACGACGAATACGAGCGCGTGCTCGATCTGTATTGCCGCATGCCGCTGGCAGAGCTGATTGTACACCCGCGCGTGCAAAAGGACCGCTATACGGGCTCGCCGCGCAAAGAGTTTTATGGCGAGGCGTTGGAGCGGACACCGTTTCCGGTGGCATACAACGGCGACATTTTTGATCTTGAGGATATGGACGCGCTGGTGGAGGCCTATCCCGGTACACGCCATGTGATGCTGGGGCGTGGCTTGCTTGCGAACCCCGCGCTGGCTCGCATGGTCAACGGCGGCCCTGCTGCAACGGCTGCTGAGCTGCAGCGTTTCCACGACACGCTGTTTGCGGCATATGCAGAAG
>CAVALS010000031.1:0-3766 GCA_963589385.1 Bacteroidaceae bacterium | reverse complement strand
TCCTCGTAATCGAGCGTGCAGGACTCGGGAAGCATTCCGAGCGCACGGATGGCATCCGAACCAAAGCGGATGTTGCCGGCGGCGTTGCGATAGAGCTTGGGCTCGGGCTCGGCAGGCTCCTCCGCCGGCTCGGCAGCGGGAACCCCGTCATTGAACTCTTCGGCCTGGACAGCCTGATTCTGATCCTCAGGCACGATGACGCCAATCAGCGTCTCGTCGGCAGACGCACCCTCAAAGCCCTCGATCTGCTCGTCGAAAGCCTCATCCTGTTCGGGCTCGGCCTGAGCGTCGGGAGCAATCGGCTGACCGAACTCGTCCTCGGCGTAGGTAGGCTCTTCATACTCGATGGTGTTGCCGTAGTCGTTTTGCTGCTGGGCCGCGGCATACTCCGCCGCTGCGCGCGCCATTTCCTCGGCACGACGCTTCTGCTCCCCGAAATAGGTATCGAACGGAGCATCGTCGGGAAACTCGTTGTCGCCCTGGAAGGGAGCAACGTTGTCCATAACGCCGAGCATAGCGGCGACAGAAGATTTGTTGCACACCGCGCCGGACGTATAGGGAAGAATGTGGCGGTTAGAGATAATGTTTGCCGCGTTGGCAAGTGCAACGAGGGAAGCGAGGATCGCGACAATCCACAGCAGAACCTTGAGCGCGCCGGGGAGCGGCAGGATGCGCAGGATGGCAACGGCAGCAGGGGCAACCGTGGCAACAGGCAACAGCTTGGCGATGAGCGCACGATACGAAGCATAGGGCTCGCGGGCGAGCAGCTCAGCACGGGGAGAGTCGTAGTGTGCGACAACGACCACCGGGCGGTTACGCGGAGACGCGAGCGGGCCCGAGGCCTTGTGGTAGGCGATGACATTTTGGCTCACGCCCGTCTTGCCCAGGCGCGAAACCACGGGGTGCCCTGTGCGTTCGAGCACGTAAAGAACGGCGCCGACAATGGCCAGCAAGGTGCCGACCAAGCCGATACCGCCACCGATACCCATCAGCAGGGCACCGGCAAACGCAAGAATACCGGTAACGGCAAATGCCAACCTACTGGGCGCCGGGGCATTGAACTCCTGAACCTCGGGATCAAAGCCGTGGTTGCGGAAGATCTGAGCGATATCCTCGGCCGCCAAGCGCTCTTCTTCGCTGCATGCCGGCGTAATGCCGGTGTTCTGCAGCAGGTGGTTAATATAGTTCTGGGTGTTCGCCATGTGCGCTCCACATCCATAATCCGACAAATAGGCCCAATGCATGCACATTAGAACCGTATATAGTCGAAAGTATACCCCGAGCGAGCGCAAACGACCGAATTCGGGCCATCTTAACGCCCCGAGCGGACAAGGATATAGCCTAATCTCCATATCGGACTAAAATCATGGCAGCAAACCACCTTCTCATGCGAGGACTCTATGACGGCAAGCGACACGACCGCGACAATTAAAAAGGGGAATTCGGAGCCCAGTTTCGATAAAACGGCTCAGCGCATCCTCAATCTTTTCTTTGTGCTCAACAGCTCCCCCGAACCGCTGACGACCGAGCAGATCGTCTTGGATTCCGACCTGGGATATGGCTCCGGCAACATCGACTCGGATAAGCGCAAGTTTCGGCGCGATCGTGACAAACTGCTCGAGCGTGGCATCTTAATCAAGGAGGTTCGCCCCGCCGGTGCGCAGGAGACCGAGGAAAGCTCGTGGACAATCGACCGCGAGCACACCTTTGCAGCAGGCGGCCTCATCACCGCAGACGACGCCGATATCCTGCTCAACGCCATCGACCAGACACTAGCGGCCGGCTCATCCACTTTTGCCGCACCGCTTGCCGATATTCGCTCCAAGATTGCCTATCTCACCGGTAGGACGACGGTGGACGAAGCACCAATCCGCCGCTCTCCCACCGTCGATGCGGTATGGAGCGCCTTTGCCGAGCGATGCGCGCTGCGATTTTTATATCAGAACGGACGCGGCGAGCAGAAAGAACGTACCGTCTGCGTCTACGGCATGTTCGAACGCGAGGGCGTGGCGTACTTCTGCGGCCTCGACAATGTCACCGACGGCATCAGGACATTCCGCTGCGACCGTATCGTTCGCGCTTGGCGTCCTTCGAAGGCCTACGCCATCCCTGCGGACTTCAATCTCAACGACTATCTGTTCTTTGAATTCGATTTTGCCGACCGACCGCCCGTTGCAGCCACGTTCTCGTTCGCCCCTCAGACGCAGATCGATATGATCAACGGCCTCACGCGCGGGCGAGGTGAGCTCGCACACACCGATGCGGGATGGACCTGGACCGTTGACGTGCGTGACCTTGAAGCCGCCGCCTCATTTTGCATGGCCCACGCCGTGGACGGCATGAGGCCCGTGGCCCCCAAATCGCTCAAGCAGGCGTGGAACCGCCTCATTGAAAGGACGGTGCACGAGCATGCCCGTGCGTAAACTCACCAGCGAGCAGAGACTCTCGCGCGCCATCGACATCATGGAGGCCCTCTACGCCGCCGGCGAGAGCGGCATGACACGAGCCGAGATTTGCAGCCGCTTTGACATCACAGGGGTGTCGCTCGACGAGATTCTCGAGATCGTCTCGACGCTCGCGGACCGAGAATCGGGCGCGCGCATCATCTGCGAATGCCGCGGCGAGCGTGTGGTCCTCACCGGCGACGCCGGGCGTGTGCTACCGTTGCGCCTGAGTGCCGCCGAGGGCGCTGTGCTCAACCACGAACTTGAATCGTTGGGGATCGAGCCACAGACGGCAGCCCGGATTCGGCATGCTCTTCTACCCGAAGAGCTCGGCTATAACCAGCGCGTCTTTGACACCGTCAACCACGGGTCGCACTGGCAGCAGCTGAGCTGCGCCATTCAGGACGGCGTTCGCTGCCGCATCTCGTATCGCTCGATGGACGATGCACGGCCACGCGAGCGTCTGGTCGACCCCTTGCGCATTACGGCAAACGGCGACCAAACATACTTGATTGCCTGGGACATCGCAGCCGATGAGCAGCGCACCTATCGCATGGATAAAATCGAGGGACTCACCTTGACGGAAGACTCCGTCGTGTCTCACGCACCGGACGTCGCATCCCTCCACGATTCCCTTGCCCGGACGCAGCGTAGCGCAAAGCTCTTGATGCCATTCGATATGGCGGAACATCTGGACTGGGCCGGCATCACCCTAATCGAGCGCAGCGGGGCAGACATGGCAATGGTAACCGTGCATTACGGCTCCGAGCGTTGGCTACTGAGCCAGGTAATCGCAGCGGGCGGAGCCATCCGCATCTTGGATGACCCCGCCCTGTCAAAGCGTCTGTGCGATATGGCAAAAACCCTCGTTTGTCCGCTTTAGCGCCGCCGCTCGTGGCGTGCACGCCACAGTTGCAGATAGTGCCCGATCTGCGCCGATTCGATGCGCTGGTAGGAACTCGTGGGCAGCGACGTTAAGAACTTCTTTCCGTAGCCCTTCGTCACCAGGCGCGGGTCGGCCAGAATCAGCACGCCGCAATCGGTCGACGAGCGGATAAGGCGGCCAGCCGCCTGCTTGACCTCGAGCACCGCCTCGGGCAGCGAATAGCGCGCCCAAGCGCGGTCTTCGCGCAGGTTGCGCTCGCACGAGAGCGGGTCCGTGGGGCTCGAGAACGGCAGCTTGGGAATGATGACGCAGCGCAGTGTCTCGCCGCTGGCGTCGAATCCCTCCCAGAAGGCCTTAAGAGCAAAAAGCGACGAGGTCGGCTCGTTGATAAACCGGTCGCGCAGGCGACGAGGAGATGAGTTGCGCTGCTGGCAGT
>CAVALS010000030.1:0-4056 GCA_963589385.1 Bacteroidaceae bacterium | reverse complement strand
CCAAAGGTGCGGATAAAGTAGGTTTTACCGGCAAGAATATCGCGTACGGAACGCTGGTCCATGTGCATAAGTCCTAACGATGGGGAGCGGAACGAGGCAAGCAGAAGCTATGCCACAGGCTTAACATCATCCATGACGACGTTATCCATAGCAGCTCGATTAATCTGGTGAACGTAAATAGAAAGACGGATGGCCGTGCGTGACTCCCCGTTAATGAGGATGTCGGAGAACACGGGCGCGCAGGAAATATCAAAACCGGTTGGAATCAAAAAACCGCGCGCGATAGCCACGGCCTTAATGGCTTGGTTGACCGCACCGGCGCCGACACACTGGATGTTGACGGGTACACCATCCTTGACCATGCCGGCGATGGCGCCGGCAACGGACGCGGGCGATGATTTGCTTGATACCTTCAGGCAATCCATGAAGAAACTCCTGCGTTTAAAAGTACGTTTTAACTGCAATAACTTTATCGTACCGAGTGGACTCGGTAAAGGCACTATTCCTCTTTGGCAAGATCGAAGGTCACAGTGATTCGATCACGCGAAACGCGAATCTTTGGGTCGCCGCAAAGGTTGAGATAGTACCGGGCGGCAAGGTCATTAAAGTCGCGCTCCACAGCACGCGAAAACTGTGCCATGTCATCCTTGGCAATACGTAGCCCGCGACGATCTTTCGCAAGATCGACAGGAGCCGGCGCATGCGAGGAAGAATCACGCTCGCGCAGCAAACGCGCGGTCACACCGTGAACGGGCTTAATCTGCCCTGCCAAAATGCGATGTGCCGTGCGCTCGGACATCTCAAGACCCAAACCCGAACAGATGCGGATAAAGTCCTCGGCATCAGAGGCAAGGCCTAAACGATCGACAACCGGAAGCTCGCTCTCGTCATCAATAAACAGGAGACGCGACGTATCGAGCCGGCTTGACGCCTGAGCATAAAGGGTCGCGGCAATCTCAGACGGAGAACCAAGATAGACATCGCAACCACGCAACTCTTCGAGCGCAAACTCACAAGCAGCGCGAATAATATTATGCGGACCGCGAGCACAGACATAACGTCCGTCCTCATCCTTGACGGCCTGGGGCCAGCTGGACTGATCGGCACGCTCACTGAGGCGGTCGGCCGCAACGCTCACCTTAAAGGCTGAACCAAGATCGACACCGGACGTGACCACACGGGCCTCGTCGGTGTTCTGCTTGATCGAAAACAATGCCATGCCACGACCGTGAACGCCCCAACGGTCCATCTTCATGCTCTCGAGCTTGGAGGTAACGCGAGCATCGAAGATTCGCTCTTGCATATCCTGCGGAACACCCGAGCCGTTATCCAGAAAGACAAGCGTGCGGACGCCATCTTCCTTGGTCGTAGCGAGAAAGACCTTGTCGGCGCCGGCATCGCGAGCATTACGGAGCATTTCGATGACGATATCCTCGACATGCTGAATGTCGTGCTTTGCCTGGCGCCGCTCGGCCTCCGAAACGCGGAGGCGGACATACCCCTCGCCAAGGTTCTCCTCGACGCGAAGGTTGCCCTCCCCCGACATCGACGCGATAAATGAGATGAGCTCGTTCGCGTCGCTCATGTTATTTAGCGATATCGACAGCGCGGCTCTCGCGAATCACGACGACGCGCACCTGACCGGGATACTCCATCTCTTCCTCGATCTGATGGGCGATATCGTGAGCCAGGACCGTGGACTGGGCATCGGAGATCTTGTCCGGCTGAACCATGACGTGGACCTCGCGACCAGCCTGCATGGCATAGGTACGCTCGACGCCATCATGGGAGTTGGCAATCTCCTCGAGCTTCTCAAGACGCTTGATGTAGTTCTCGGCAGACTCGCGACGGGCACCGGGGCGAGAGGCAGAGACAGCATCGGCGGCCTGTACCAGGACATCGAGCACCGTGTTGGGGTCGACGTCGGCATGGTGAGCCTCGATAGCGTGGACGATAACGGGCTTCTCGCCATAACGGCGGGCAAGCTCGGCGCCGATGACGGCATGCGGGCCCTCGACGTCATGGTCGATTGCCTTGCCCAGGTCGTGCAGCAGGCCGGCGCGCTTGGCGGTCACAACGTCCAGGCCAAGCTCGGAAGCCATCACGCCGCACAGGTCAGAGACCTCGAGGGAGTGCTGAAGCACGTTCTGACCAAACGAGGTACGGTAGCGCAGGGCACCAAGGGTCTTGACGATCTCGGGGTGCAGGTCGTGGATGCCGGTATCGAAGGCAGCCTGCTCGCCAGCCTCGCGCACGCGCTGCTGAACCAGGTCGGCAGCCTTGTGATACATCTCCTCGATGCGGGCGGGGTGAATGCGGCCGTCGGCGATGAGGTTCTCGAGGGCAACACGAGCGGTCTCACGACGGACCGGGTCGAAGCTCGAAAGAACGACGGTCTCAGGCGTGTCGTCGATCACGAGGTTGACGCCGGAAACCTGCTCGAAGGTCCGGATGTTGCGACCCTCGCGACCGATAATACGGCCCTTGAGGTCATCAGAGGGAATGTGCACGGAGGTAACGGTGACCTCGGCTGTGTGGTCGGCAGCGCAGCGCTGAATCGCCAAGGACAGAATCTCCTGGGCGGTCTTGTGGCACTCGGCGCGAACCTGCTGCTCGGACTCGCGAATGATCGTGGCAGCCTCGTGGGTGACCTCGCCGCGTACCTTATCGAGGAGCTCCTTGTGGGCATCTTCGCGGGTAAGGTCGGCGATACGCTCGAGCTCGGAGGTCTGCTTGGCGCAGAGCTCCTCGAGCTCGCGGGAGCGCTTCTCGACCTGACCGGCCTGGCTGGACAGCTGGTGCTCACGCTTGTCGAGAGCGTCGTTTCGGCGATCAAGGGACTCCTCGCGCTGCATCACACGGTTCTCGAGCGTACGAATCTCGCTCTTACGCTGCTTGTCCTCGGCCTCGGCGGCCTGCTTGTTCTTGATGATCTCCTCTTTAGCCTCGAGCAGAGCCTCTTTTTTGAGGGTCTCGGCCTGACGCTTAGCATCACCGATCAGGGACTCAGCCTGTGCGTGTGCCGACTGGATCTTTTCGTCGGCCTCGTGAAGACTACCCTGCTTGGCGGTGCGCATGTAGGCAATGGCGGCGATGGCACCCAAAACGATGCCAACGAGCGCTGCGATGATAGGCATGCTCACTCCTTTTTATGGATTCGTTACACAACAAAGCGAACCGTCCTTACGAACGGCTCGCGACATTTGAGTAATATGGGCGCAGCTTATGCGGGTCGGATACAGATAAACATATAAACAAACTCATCACAGATGAGCACATATCACAAAGCAAATGACAGTGTTTATCGTACGTTGAACCACAACAACTGTCAAATAAATGGCCCCGGCACGGCGGCTAAAACGCGGTGAACGGCAGGGCCACAAAACGCATACGCCTAAACCGCACATTCCTCGCGTTCGGCATCGAGACGTGCCTTAACGGCATCGGCGGCGATGTGATACGAGAAGCCCTTGCCCATCAAAAACCGAACCAGTTTTTCGAATCCACGCGTCTCTGGAACATGCCGCTTGGCGAGCAGGGCTGACGCACGCGCCAAATCGTCTTCGACGGCAAAATAATCCTCGGGATAACCGGGAATGTCATCGAGCACGACATGACGTCGCTTGAGCTCGGTCTCGATTTTGCGCTGTCCCCAACCGCGCCGCTTGCGTTCCTCGATAAAGTACGAGCAAAAGCGGTTCTCGTCTAAAAAGCGATACTCGGTGGCGCGCTCGACGGCGAAATCGATCGCGGGCTGGTGAAAGCCGTAGCGAGCCAGCTTGTCACGGACCTCACCCGTCGCATGGTCGCGGCGCGATAACATCTCAGTCACCATGGTAAGTGCACATTTACGCTCGATGAGCTGCACCGCCTCACGAAAGTTATCCCAATCACAGGGAAGATCGGGGCGGTTTTTGACATACAGGCGCGCGACCCGCACGGGAATCCAAATGGACCGCTCAAAACCGCCCTCAAGCTCACAATCGATATGTGCGCAAGGCTTTTTGGACGCATACCCGCTCGAGAACGAGGAGGCCGCCTTCTTATCGGGAAAGA
>CAVALS010000029.1:0-6867 GCA_963589385.1 Bacteroidaceae bacterium | reverse complement strand
ACGATTCTCGTCCGTCAGCACGGCACGCACATCCACCCGGGTGAGAACGTTGGCCGTGGCAAGGACGATACGCTGTTCGCGCTGGTCGACGGTACCGTTGAGTTCCACAAGGGTATCAAGCACAGGGTCAGCGTACGCCCGCTCGCGAACGCGTAATTCACCCTTCATAGAGCACATATGTGGGAGGCACTTGAGTTTTAGGATTCAAGGGTCTCCCTCTTTTTTGTAGGAGGCGATTCTGTTGTCACAGTTCACCGATATCAGCCGCATTAACGTGTGCGGCGGCGACGGCGGAGCCGGATGCATGTCGTTTAGGCGCGAGGCATTTGTTCCCAAGGGCGGCCCCGATGGCGGCGACGGCGGTCGTGGCGGCAATGTCGTCATCCAGGCCGATGCTCAGCTGTCTTCGCTGATCGATTACCGCTTTAAGCATCACTTCCGCGCCGAGCGCGGCACACACGGGCAGGGTGCCCGTCGTAACGGTAAGAGCGGCGAGGACCTGATTCTCAAGGTCCCTATGGGTACCGTGGTGCGCGAGCTCGACCCCGAGACGCAGACTCCGATGTTCGATATTGCCGACCTCGTTCACGATGGCGAGCGCGTTGTCGTGGCGCCCGGCGGTGCCGGCGGCCTGGGCAACACGCACTTTGTGACGTCGGTGCGCCGCGCGCCCGCGTTCGCTCAGCTGGGCGAGCCGGCCGAGGAACACTGGATCGAGCTCGAGATGAAGCTTATGGCCGATGCCGCGCTCGTGGGCTTCCCCTCGGTGGGAAAGTCCTCGCTCATCGCGCGCATGAGTGCCGCCCGCCCCAAGATTGCCGACTACCCGTTTACCACGCTCGTGCCCAATCTGGGCATGGTGCGTGCCGGCGAGTACTCCTATGTCGTTGCCGACGTCCCCGGCCTCATCGAGGGCGCGAGCGAGGGCAAGGGCCTGGGTCACCAGTTCCTGCGCCACATTGAGCGTACGGCTCTGATCATGCATGTCGTCGACATGACGGGTGGTTTTGAGGATCGCGATCCGGTCGAGGATTACCACATCATCAACCGCGAGCTCCAGCAGTATGGCGCCGAGCTCTCGGAGCGTCCGCAGATCGTCGTTGCCAACAAGTGCGACGCGCCGGGCACGGCCGACAAGATTGCCGACCTTAAGCGCGCAGCGCTCGACGATGGGCATATGTTCTTTGCCGTGTCCGCCGTGACGGGTGCCGGTCTCAACACGCTGATGCTTGCCGTGGGCGAGCAGGTGGCTAAGCTGCGCGCCGAGTTGGCTGTCTCGGATGAGCCGGTCGTTCTGCGCGACGATGAGTGGGAGCGCCGCCGCCTGCAGCGTGAGAAGCGTTTCCGCATTGTCCAGGAAGAGCCCGGTGCCTTCCGCGCGGTCGGTCGCGCCATCGAGCGCATGGTCATCCAGACCGACTGGGAAAATGAGGAAGCCGTCATTTACCTGCAGCATAAGTTTGCGCGTATGGGTGTTGACGACGCGCTCGAGAAGGCCGGTTGCCGTGCGGGCGACGAGGTCCGCATTTGCCAGCGCGCCTTTGACTTTGAGGGCGCTGAGGACTTCTCGGAGTACGAGGAGCTCGAGGATGCTGACGAGGACGTTGCCGTTGAAGCCATTGACGTGGCCGATGCTGCGGATGAGGGCGTCGAGGTTGTCGATGCGGCGGATGCCGCGGGCGATGCCGAGACCTCGGAGGGCGAGTAAGCCATGTCGCTGCGCGGTGGAATCGGTCTGCCCGAGCTTCCTCTAGAGGACGGGCGGGAGTTTAGGCTCGGCATTATGGGCGGCACATTCGACCCGATTCATTACGGGCACTTGGTGACTGCCGAGCAGGCGCGCGAGTCGCTCGACTTGGACGCTGTGCTCTTTATGCCGGCGGGCTCTCCTGCCTTTAAGCTTGACAAGCCGGTGACGCCTGCCGAGGACCGTTATGCCATGACGGTCCTCGCCACCGCCGCGAACCCGGCCTTTTTGGCGAGCCGGTTCGAGATCGACCGTCCGGGCGTAACCTATACGGCCGATACGCTTCATGCCCTTCGCGACTTTTACCCGCCGCAGGTAAAGCTTTACTTTATTACGGGCGCCGACGCGATTATCGATATCGTGACCTGGCATGATGCCGAACGAATCGCTGAGCTTGCTACCTTTATTGCGGCGACGCGACCGGGCTTTGATATCGATACGGCGCGTGCCCGAATCAAAGAGTCGGGGCTGCCGTTCGACGTGCGCTATATTCAGATTCCGGCGCTGGCGATCAGCTCGACGAACATTCGTAAGCGAGTTGCCCGCGGCATGAGCGTGCGCTATCTTACGAGCGAGTCCGTGCTCGGCTACATTCGCAAGCGCAGACTATATGCCGATTTGGGCCAAGAAGATTTTGAGTGATGGGGGTCTACGTTGTCGGTAGAGGATCAGTTTGAGGGCGATGAGCGCGCGCTGCTCAAGCACATTCAAGAGCTGCTCGATGTTCGCATGAAGGATAAGCGCAAGCGCTATGTGCATTCGCTGGGTGTTGCCGAGACCGCACTTCATCTGGCCGAGGTCTACGGCGTTGACCGCTTTGATGCCGCTGCCGCCGGCCTGATCCATGACTGGGACAAAGTGCTCTCCGACGACGAGCTGGTCACGCGCGCTCTGCATTACGGCATTAAGATTGCCGGCTCTCCTTCCGCCGCGACGCCGCTTTTGCATGGTCCTGTTGCCGCCTATGAGCTTCCGCAGCTTTTCCCCGAGTTGTCTCCGGCCGTTTTCCAGGCTGTCGACCGTCACACCGTGGGTGCCTGCGACATGACGCCGCTCGATATGGTGGTCTTTGTGGCCGATGCCATCGAGCCCAACCGCCACGGCGACTATGCCCATGCGTTGCGTAAGATGGTGGGGAAGTCCTCGCTCGACGAGTTGTTCTTCTCCTGTTTTGCGCAGGGTTTGGTCTATGTGATCCAATCCGGGCGTTATCTTTATCCCACGGCTATTACGATTTACAACCATTACGCCCAGCTGCGCTAGCTCGGGCTGTCTAGAAAGAGGTATTCCATGGCCGACGAGACCATGACCGACGAGCAGATTCTTGAAGGTGTGGAGCACAAGAGCTTCGCCGCCACGTCCGACCGTACCGCCGCCTCGCTGTCCGCAAGCGGTGTCGCCGCTGAGGATGTCGCCCGCGCCGGCGCGCAGGCCGCCTACGACAAGAAGGGCGAGGACGTTCAGGTGCTCGACCTGACCGAGCTTTCCGACGTATGCGACTACTTTGTGCTTGCCACCGGTACCAACAACCGCCAGGTCGATTCCATCGTCGACGAGATCGAGGAGAAGGTCGCCGAGGCTTGCGGCGAGCATCCGTTCTCCATCGAGGGCCGCGAGCAGAAGACCTGGATGCTCATGGACTATGGTTCGGTTGTCGTCCACGTCTTCACTCCCGAGGCGCGCGACTTCTACCGTCTCGAAAAGCTCTGGGGTGACGCTCCCCAGCTCCCTCTCAACCTCCTCTAGTAGCTCATTTGAGACGGGGTTTAGCTACCCTCACGCATATCGCCGGGCAGGTGCGGTTTTCCGCACCTGCCCGGCTTTCTTTTTGCCCAAAGGCGGTTAATCGTTGAAGCGGGATTGGCGGCCGAAGGAAAGGGCGGTGTCGCCGAATTTGTCTCGGACGGCGTCGATGGCGACGGAGAGGTCGCGGCGGTTGCTGGATTGGGCTCCGCGGTCATCAATCTCGCAGAACAGGTCAGTCTGGATGCCGCCTTGGTGGTCGAAGTCGCTCATGCCGATGCCCGCTAAGCGAACATGCATGCCATCCTGCCAGATGTTGTCGAGCAGTTCGAGCGCAACCGCCACGAAGATGTTCTCATCGTCGGTCGGATGAGGCAGCCGGCGCTGTGCCGTACGCCCGCTGCCATACGAATACTTAAGCTTGAGCGTTACCGTGGCACCCGTCAGCCCCTGACGGCGCAGGCGGCGTCCCACTGACTCTCCCAACAGCGCAATCGCCGCCTCAATATCCCCACGCTCAGTCAAATCTTTAGCAAAGGTGCGTTCATTGCTGACAGACTTGACCTCGCGCTCTTCATCGAGACTCGTGACTTCAGAGATTTCGAGTCCCAGCGCACGCTGGCGCATGCGTTCGCCGTTGACGCCAAAAATAGAGGCCAGTGTGGACTCAGGCGCGCGCGAAAGCTCGCCGAGGGTGTAGATGCGCATGCGGCGCAGTCGCTCCTCGGCCGAGCGTCCGATGCCGCTCATGGCAGATACCGGCAGCGCGGCCAAAAAGCGCTGCTCGGTTCCGGGGCGCACGATGGTCAGCCCAAACGGCTTATCCCGCTCGCTTGCGATCTTTGCGACCGTCTTGTTGCAGCCCACGCCAATGGAGCAGGTCACTCCCAGCACTGCCACACGGTCGCTTATACGCCGCGCAACCAGCAGCGGGTCTTCGGGCGCAAAGCGACCCGGTGTGATATCGATAAAGGCTTCGTCGATGGATACGCGCTCCACGCGCGGCGTCTCGTCGGCGAGAATCGCCATGACCTGCGCGCTCACCTCGCGGTAGCGATCAAAGTGCCCGTGCGTCCAAATGGCTTGCGGGCACAAGCGCCGCGCCTCGGCCGAGGCCATGGCAGAGTGCACGCCAAAGCGACGTGCCTCATACGAACACGTGGACACGACGCCACGCGAATCGGCGTCTCCACCCACGATGAGCGGCTTTCCGCGCCATTCGGGATGATCGAGCATCTCCACGCTCGCAAAAAACGCATCAAGGTCCATCAGGCCCACCGCCGGACCCGTCCAGGGAGGCGGCGTGACGCCCATGGCATCCTCATAACCGTATGTATGTTCGCGTCTTTCCATGTCATGAGTATACCGCGCAGCTCATGTGGGGTGCGTGTATGTGCTTGCAAATCCCGAATTCTTGTCTAAGATATGGATTTGCCCTCGACTACACCGAAGAAGTTGGTCTCACGGACTTCACCTGCCCGCGTCGATGGCGTATTATGTTCAACTGTTTGTTTGTAGTTGCAGCCTAAAGCTGCTTGGTTGGAGGAGTTTCCTTTGGCAGTCAAGATTCGCCTTGCTCGTCACGGCGCTAAGAAGCGTCCGTACTACCGTGTCGTCGTCGCCGATTCCCGCGCCCCGCGTGACGGTCGTATCATCGAGGAGGTTGGCCGCTACAACCCGATGACCGCCCCCAAGACCATCAACCTCGACCTCGAGAAGATCGCCGACTGGCAGTCCAAGGGCGCTCAGCTCACCGACGCCGTTGCCGCTCTGGTCAAGGCCGCCAACGAGGGCGAGAAGACCGAGACCGTCGTCAAGAAGTCCAAGAAGCAGCTCGCCAAAGAGGCCGAGGCCGCTAAGGCTGCCGCTGAGGCCGCTGAGGGCGCCGAGGAGTAAATCGTGCCTGAGGTTGACGCTGCACAGCTCGAGGGTGAGGCAATGCTCTCAGATCGCATCGCCGATCTCGTCGAATATCTCGTTGTTCAGATCGTCGACGACCCGGATTCCGTGAGCCTTGAGGTCATCGATGGTGACGACGCCTCTACGATTGAGGTTTCGGTCGCCGAGGATGACGTCGCTAAGGTCATCGGCCGTCGTGGCCGTACCATCAAGGCCATTCGCACGCTCGCCCGTGCACTGGCCGCTCGCCTCGACACTGCTGTCGAGGTAGAGGTTCTGGGCTAGGACCTTGAGGTCCCAGTACAAAAACATCGCCCGTGTTGTCAAGCCGCACGGAAGGAAGGGGGAGGTCCTCGCGCAGCCGCTGCGGGGGCTTCCTTCTGTATTAGAGCCGGGTATGCGCGTCGCCCTGACGCCGCCGGCGCTCAAGCGCGACCGCTTTTGCACGGTCGTGTCCGTCACCGATACGGGCGATGGCGATCTGGTCTCGTTTGAGGGCATTGACGACTTGACGGCCGCCGAGGGCATCACGGGATGCTACGTGCTGGCAAATCGTGACGATTTTGAGCTCGATTCGCTCGACGCTGCCTATACCGATCTGATGGGTCGCGAGGTTGTCGACGAGCGCTTCGGTTCGCTCGGCACGATCGTCGAGATCATGTCGACGCCCGCTAACGATGTTTGGGTTGTCGAGGGCGATCGGTACGGCGAGGTACTGATTCCCGTGATCGAGCAGGTTGTGCTCGATCTTCCCGACACAGGAACAATTTCCGTCCATGTTATGGACGGCCTGATCGATATGGACAAGTAAGGAGGACAACATGCTGATTGAGACCCTTTCGGTCTTTCCCGAGATGTTTGAGCCCGTCATGTCCACATCGATTTTGGGCCGCGCCCGCAAGGCCGGCCTTTTTGATTTTAAGGCGTATAACCTGCGCGACTGGACGCACGACCGCCATCGTACCGTCGATGACGAGCCGTACGGCGGCGGGCAGGGCATGCTTATGAAGGTCGAGCCCATTGCCGAGGCAATCGAGGCTATTAGCTCCGAGGGTCCCAAGCCCACCGTGGTGTTCTTTACCCCCTGCGGCAAGCCCTTTACGCAGCATGTGGCCGAGCGCCTGCTCAAAAGCGAGCGCCTGTTGTTTGTGTGCAGCCGCTACGAGGGCGTCGACGAGCGCGCCTATGCGTATGCCGATGAGCGTCTGTCGATCGGCGACTATGTGCTCACGGGCGGCGAGCTCCCCGCCATGGTCGTGGCCGATGCTGTTGTTCGCCTCATCCCTGGCGCTCTGGGAGATGAGATGAGCAACGTCGACGAGTCCTTCTCGACCGCCGAGGACGGAGGCCTGCTCGAGTACGCGCAGTACACCCGTCCCGCCGAGTTCAACGGCGAGGGCGTGCCGCCGGTGCTCGTGAGTGGTGATCACGCCAAGGTCGATGCCTGGCGTCGCAAGAACGCCATCGAGCGCACCTGC
>CAVALS010000028.1:0-3123 GCA_963589385.1 Bacteroidaceae bacterium | reverse complement strand
GTTGATATTGAGCGCGTAGAAGCGTTCGAGTACGCGATAGAGCGCGCCTGGCTCGTTGGCCGTGGTAATCATGAGCGAGGTGCGGTTGGCGCTGGGGTAGACGCGCGGCTCGCGGCTGATGACGACAAAGCGCGTGTAGTTGTTGTCCGAGTCCTGGATGTTGGATTCCAGCACCTCCAGACCATACAGCGCGGCACAGCTGCGCGAGGCGATAGCAGCGACATCGGTGCGCTCGGAGTTGGCGACCATCTCGGCCGACATGGCCGTGTTGGGGTACTTGGCGGCGTGCAGGCCGTGGGACTCGATAAAGCCGGCACATTGGGCAATGGCTTGGCCGTGGCTGTAGACCTCGCGCACGTCGGCGAGCTTGGTGCCGCGCTTGACGAGCAAGTTGTGGTCGATCTTGAGGCGAAGCGAGCGCACGATGTGGAAGTCGAACTGGGCGAGCAGGTCGTAGACGGCGTTGACCGAGCCGGCGGTGGAGTTCTCGATGGGCAGCACGCCAAACTCGCAGAAGCCGTCGCGCACAGCGCGCATAACGCCTTCGAAGGTCTCGAAAAACGCGATGTCGGGCACGTCGAAGAGTTTGCACGCGGCGATTTGACTGTAAGCACCCTCAACGCCCTGGCAAGCGACGGTGGCAGTTTGAGGGAAGGGCGTGTCGGAGGCTGCAGCCGTGGCGTGGGCCTTTTGCGAGACAGTGATGCCCTTGAGTTCGTTGATGTAGCGCTGCTGCTCGGCCTTGCTCATGCTCATGAGGAGACGGAACAGGGTGATGGTCTGCGCCTCGTAGCGCTCGGGCGCGCGGCTGGCGAGGTTGTTGAGCTTGGAGCGCTCACGGGCGGGGTCGAAGACGGCCTTGCCCATCTCGATTTTTGATTTGGCGACCTCGGTGGCAATGTCCATGCGCTCGACAAAGCTGTTGAGGAGCGTGGTGTCGATGCCATCGATGGCTTGGCGAATATCGGCAAGGTCCATGGAGGCCCCTTTCGCGTAATGGCTGAGTTGACAGTCAACCCGGGTGAGTCGGGTTAGAGCTGGGCGGCGTCCTCGAGGAGGGCGTCCCAAATTGCGAGAGCGGCGGCTGCCTCGGCTACGGGGACGGCGCGCGGGACGATGCAGGGATCGTGACGGCCGTGGACAGAGAGCTCGGCGTTTTCCATGGCGTCCATGTCTACGGTCTGCTGCTCGCGGCCAATCGAGGGCGTCGGCTTTACGGCCATGCGCCACATGACGGGCGCGCCAGTCGAAATACCGCCCAGGATGCCGCCGGCGTTATTGGACTCGACCTCGATCTCGCCGGTCTCGGCGTCGATGCGATACGGGTCGTTGTTCTCGCTGCCGCGCATGGCGGCCACGGCAAAGCCCATGCCAAACTCCACGCCCTTTACGGCGGGAATGCCAAACGCGATTTGCGCGATGCGGTTCTCGATGCCGTCGAACATGGGGTCGCCGATGCCCGCGGGAAGCCCGTAAATACCGCACTCCACGATGCCGCCGATGCTGTCGAGTTCGTCGCGCGCGGCCAGAATCTCCTCGCGCATACGGCCGGCTGCGGCGGCGTCAATGCACGGCAGATCGTTCGTAAGGATCGCCTTGCGGTCGGCCTCACGATAGACCATATCGTCCATCGGCAGGTCGGAGATGCCGCCGATCTGCGCGACGTGCGCCATGACCTGAATGCCGCGGGCCTCGAGCGCCTGCAGCGCGATCCCGCCGGCGATGCATAGAGGGGCCGTCAGACGGCCGGAGAAGTGCCCGCCGCCGGCGACGTCGTGCATGTTGTGGTACTTCACACGCGCCGGAAAGTCTGCGTGCCCGGGGCGGGGTTTGCGGCGCAGCTCGGAGTAATCCTTGGAGCGCGTGTTGGTGTTCTCGATAATCGCGGCGATGGGCGCGCCGGTGGTATGTCCATCAACCACACCGGCGATGATATGCGCGGCGTCGGCCTCGCGGCGTTTGGTCGCGGTCTCGTCGCGACCGGGGGCGCGACGGTCGAGGAAGGCCTGCAGCTGCTCCTGGTCCACGGCGATACCTGCCGGAATGCCATCGAGCGAGCAGCCGATAGCGGGGGAGTGCGATTGGCCGAAGATACTTAAGTGTAAGACGTTGCCAAAGGTCGAGGACATGCTATTCCTCCTCGAGCGTGACCTTGCCGCCCAGCAGGCGGTAGTGGTCGAAGAAATCGGGATAGGACTTGTTGACGGCCTCGGCGCCGTGGATCACGACCTCGCCGGTGGCGCGGCTCGCGGCGATGGCGGCCATCATGGCGATGCGGTGGTCGTTGTGCGAATCGACCTCACCGCCGGTGAAGGCATCGACACCCTTGATGATGAGGTCGTCGCCGGCAATACGCACCTGCGCGCCCAGCGCGGTGAGCTCGCGGGTGGTGGTGACCAGGCGGTCGGATTCCTTGATGCGCAGACGGGCGCAATCGCGGATAAAGGTGCGGCCCTGTGCCAGCGAGGCCACGGCCGAGATAACGGGCACCAGGTCGGGAATGTCGTGGGCGCTCATCTCAAAGCCAGCGAGCTTGTCGGACTGCACGGTGGCGGCGTTGGTGGAGCGCACGATGCGGGCGCCAAAGCGCGAAAGCGCGGCAAGCACGTTGCGGTCGCCCTGTGCGGAGCTCAGGGACACACCCTCGACGGTGATGGGGTCGGTGCCGATGGCGCCGGCGCACAGCCAAAAGGCGGCGTTGGACCAGTCGCCCTCGACGGCTACGCTGCCGGGCGTGCGGTACGAGCCGCTGCTCACGCGGAAGTTCGTGACTTCGGGCTGGCCGTCCTTGGCCGGAATACGTTCGACGTTGACCTCGACGCCAAAGGCCTTCATGGCCTGGATCGTCAGGTTGATGTAGGGGCGGCTCTCAATGAGGCCGGTCACCTGCACGCAGGAGGGCTGGGCCAGCAGCGGGGCTGCCAGCAGCAGGCCGGAGATATACTGCGAGCTCACGTTGCCCGGAAGCACAAAGGTGCCCGGGCGCATACGGCCGCTTGTCTTGAGCGGAAAACCGCCCAGGCCCTGCAGGTCGCAACCGGCGGCGATAATCTCGTCCGAGAGCGGGGACAGCGGGCGGGTACCCAGCTAACTTCATCGCTCATTGTGATACCCCTTTCTATC
>CAVALS010000027.1:0-13211 GCA_963589385.1 Bacteroidaceae bacterium | reverse complement strand
GATAGGCCACGCGCCAGCCGCGTTTGGCGGCCGCAGCGGCAAACGCGGCTGGGTCGACCTCGGAACCCATTGCGGCATAGACGGCAACGGTGCGCGACGCCGCGGCATCCAAGCGGCCCAGCAGCTCAACCAGCCGTGCACAGATATCAGCAGACTTCGCCGCCCGCACATCCAAATCGAGAGCATCGCGCCGAGCAATCACCGCCCGCCGCAACTCAGCCTTATCCATCCCAGCCTCATCTCCCAAACCTACCAAAAAGGGACAGGTTTATTTTGGCAGGTTTTATCTGGGCAAACGCGATATGGGCAGTAAAGCCACCGCAAATATGCCTGTGAACTGCGCCCTTTGTGGTTGTTTGGGCCTATGCGTTAATGCTATAACGCCGCAGCGATTGCTTCAGTCACAAACTTATTGAGTGACTCACCCTTCTTTGCCGCTGCCAGCGCTGCTTGCTTGTGGAGCTCAGAGCCCGTTCTTACGTTGAACGACCCCTTAAAAGCCCGCTCAGGTTCCTTGCCCTTCTCGGCGCAAAACTCAAGGTAATCGTCGACGGCGTCGTGGAAGCATTGCTCCACTTCTTCAGCCGTGGAGCCTTCAAATACGATTGCGTCTCTAATGCCGGTGACCATACCTGTGAGCACATGCTGTTCGGCATCGAACTCGACTGGGGCGAAATAGCCCTTGTATGCCAAAACGTTACTCATGACTACCTCCGACATCTTGCAGAAATCGAACGATGTTTCGAATGGTCCCCGCTGTCAATTCGTCAGATGGATGTGGCACGTGCATTACGAACATCCTGCCATCTGATGGCCTGTAGAAGCGAACGCGCGATCCGGATGTCTTGCCTTTGCTGTCCATTTCAAAGCCATATGAAGCCATGACTTTTAAAAAATCGGTATACCGATATGTCGAAGGGCAGCTAAGCAGTTGGGCGATGAGTTTATCGATCCGAGTCATCCCGCCTCACATTCTGCAACTATATCCTAGTTGCAATTTAAGTCCGATGCAAGCACCCCTACTATAGAACATGTGTACGTATAGAACAAGTGTTCGAACTAACACAAAGGCACCTGTGAACTGCGCCCCTTTGCGGTGGTTTGGGCTGAATGATGCGCAACAAGGGCTGCATTTTTGGGTTTACCGTCATGGTGGAAGGAATGAACCGAAAGGAGCCCGCCATGTTTTGTCGCTCGTGCGGCACGCCGCTTGTCGACGACGCCCTCTTTTGCCCCGTATGCGGTGCGCCCGTAGCACCCGACCAGGTCGCGGCCACGCGGCAACCCCAGCCTGCCACGCCCGCTCCTCAGCAATACGTGCCCGTGCAGCAGTCCGTGCGGCGCAAGCGTTCCAAGAAGCCCCTCATCGCCCTCGCCGCGGTACTTGTCGTGGCGGCGGGCATCGGTGGCGGTGCACTGTTCTACTTTACGCGGATTGCGACCACGCCTATCGACGAGAAGACCTTCCCGGATAGCGGCATGCGTGCGCTTGTCTCGACCAAATACGACACTAACGGTGACGGCTGCATCTCACGCGACGAGGCCAAGGCGGTGACGTCGGTCGAGCTGGATGGCATCACGTCGACGCAGGGCCTAGGCAAGGTGTTCCCCAACGTTACCAGTGTGGAATACGGCGGGGACAAACTCGTCAACCTGGACCTCTCGGGCTGCGGAGACCTTAAAACCGTCGAGCTTAACTCGGCGAGTAATGTCACCGCCGTTAACCTGGACGGTTGCGACAATATCGAAAAGCTCGACCTTTCAAATGCCGGGGAGCTCAAAAGCGTCGATCTTTCGGGCAAAAAGAAGCTCGCCACGTTGGAACTGCCGCAGGATACGAAGGTTAGCGGCATTAAGGACACGCAGCTTGACGAGCTGTGGCTGCCGGTGTCCTACGAAGGCACCGATAAATCGGACCAGTACGGCGATATCTACGAGATCGAGCGTGACGAGAACGGTTACGTCACGGGCTTCACGTCTGCCGTCAAGCAAGGTGGCGGCGTAAGCTACAGCGTTGAGCATGACGAGACGCATCGTATCTCTGAGATTGAGGAAGATCTGGCGGGCGGTTATGCGAACGTCAACACGTTTACGTACGACGCCGACGGCAACGTCACGCGCATCGACTGCGATGCCGACATGAGCGATTCGTCGAGCACCACGACGTTTACCTACGACGCGGACGGAAACCTGATCAACGAGACGACCCATGCGGGTTACGGCGAGAGTACGAGCACGTATGTCTACCAGGACGGCAACATGGTGACCAACACCGATACCAGCCCGGCCAATCCTCGGACGGTCGTGTATTCGTATGGATACGACAAGGATCGCGTGACGTCCTTTACGCTGGACAGTCAGGGCGACACCGTGGGCACCAGGTGGACAATCACCGCGGGCTACGAGTATGACAAGGACGGCAACATTTCGCGTATCTCGCCTGTGGCATATGACTCGCACGGCAACGACTACGGTTCGCTGAGCTCGTACGCAGCGGTGGATTATTCGTACAGCGATGGCAAGCTCGACAGGATCGATTCCGAGCGCGGCGGCTATGCGGAGTTCTATTACGACGACCACGGCAATCTGACGTCGGTCGACGAGTATGCCGGTCGCGGTTCGGATGCCGAGTTTGAGTTTGAGCATGAGGTCGAGTACCAGCGCTACTTCTGCAGCAAGCACGAGAAGAACAAGCCGGAGGAGTGGATTCGTCTGGATGCAGAGTACGACGTCGACCAGGGTAGCTGGAGCAATGACTCCGATTATGGTCGTGAGTGCTTTGCAACCATGTACAAGCTCGATTCGCTGGCAGCCAGGCTGAACCCGTTTCTCAAGTAGCAGCTCGCTCGCAAACCACCCAAAGGGACAGACACCTTTGGGTGGTTTTTGCTGAAGGGCGGGTGTCTGCGGCTCTTTGTCTCAATCTGTAACAGTAACTCGGCAAAAATGGGCCTAGCTGTTACAGATCGAGACAAAGAGCCGGCGTCATTCGGAAACGTCTCGATCTGTAACAGCTGGAGCCGATATTGCCGCCTAGATGTTACAGATCGAGATAAAACTGGTGGGACGGGCTGAGCTGCCCCGCCCAAGCGGCGGAAAAAGAAAAGGTAGATTTTCAGGCATGCCCCAAAAATCTACCTTTGTGGTTAGCCCAGCAGGTCGACGACGTTAAAGCCGGCGTTGCTCTTGGCGATGACGTCGCGGCCGCCAAAGACACAGGTTGGCGATGCGGCTGCGATGCGCGTCACATCGGCGCCGAGCGAGCGCAGCTCAGCGGGTGTGGCCGCGAGCATCTGGGCGCGACGCTCCTCGCGCGCGTGCGGGTCGAGCCCGGCCAGGTAGGTCGTATTGCGGCGCTTGGTGAGCGCGTACGGCTTCACGGGCGCGTCCATGCCGCTCACGCAGCTCACGATAAAGCCCTCGAAGGCGGCCTCGTCGGGCTCAAAGCTGCCGAGCCATTCGCCTGCGCGCGCCACACGCTCAATCGAGGGGTCGATTGCTGGGTCGCGGTAGGTGTAGAACGCCGTCTGACGCTCGCCGGCCGCGCGGAATCCGCAGCCGTACGCACCGCCCTTCACGCGGATCTCGTTCCACAGGTAGTCGTAGGAGAGCGCGTTGGCGGCAACCGCCCAGGCGCCCGTCACGTTGATGCCCAGGCGACGCGGGTCGCACGCGCTTGCCGCAAAGCAGATTTCGCTGGGGATAACGAACGCCTCGTGACGGTCGTGCGGCTCCGGCACCACGAGCGTGCCGCTGGCAGCGCCGTCGCCAGCGGCAAGCCCCAGGTCGCCCGCGGCGTCCCAGTACGCGTCAAAGTCCTCGTCGCTGCCGGTAAAGCTCGCCATGCAGCCATCGGCCACAAAGATGCGGTCAGCCAGCTCGGCAAGCTTGGCGCGCAGGTCGTCCAGTCGCTCGTCAAAGTGCTCGAGCAGATCGCGCAGGAACAGGTAGAAGTCCACGCCCGAAAGCTGCTCGCGCACCACGGCCGAAGGCGAGCTGTAGCTCATCGCGCGACCGAGCGCCGCCGAGTGTCCGTTGTTGATAAAGCCCTGCTCAAGCCCAATGCGAATCTGCGTGAGCACGTCGCGAACGCGGTCGGCGTCAGCATCGAGCAAAAGCGTGCTCGACCACACCTCGCGCGGCAGGCTCGCCAGCGCGTCGATCTTTTCGGACAGGGCGCCGGCGCTCACCAGCAGGTAGGGGCGCACGCCGTCCACGTCGGGCTGGGTCATGACCTCGGTCGTAAAGCTCAAAAAGCCCAGCTTGCCGGCGAGCAGGTTGTCGAGTTCCTCGGCCGAATGCTCGCGCGTGGGCAGCTGTTTGAGCAGGCGGCAGAGCAGCGTCACGTAGGGCAGGTCCTCAAATGCGACGCAGCTCAGGTCGAAATACTGCATGGCATAGGCCAGGCGGTTGGTGGGGATGCCGTGGCGCAGGCAGGGGATGGGCGCGGTCGTGTCCACAACGAGCGGCGGCTCGGGGCGCGCCTCGCCAATGTCGGACACGCGCAGGCGCGGCAGCGTTGCCTTGTCCTCGGGCGTGTCCTCCGCCTCCTGCGCGGCACGCAGCACGGCCGTGCGCTCGACCACCTCGGCCAGCTCGGCATCGGTCATGGCGTCGCGCTTGGCAGTCAGCTCGGCGGCTTCGGCACCCTCCGCACCCTCGGCAGCGTCTACCGGAACCAGTTCGACCAGCGCCATGTGGTTGTTCTCCAGCACCAGCTCGCGCAACAGGTCCTCAAAGTAAGTGCCGTTCAGCTCGCCGCGCAGCTCCTCGTACACCGGGCCATACTTGAGCGCCAGCGTCGCGGCGTCGTCATCGTAGAGCCACGTGCTCAGCGCGTCGCACGCAATGGCCACGCCGTCGGCGATGCCATAGTCGCGCTGGCGCAGGTCGTACTCGTTGCTGCTGATGATGGCCTCCAGGCGTTCGCGCGGAACGCCATGCTCGCACAGGTCGCGGCAGGCGTCTTGGAACACGCGACGCAGCTCGCGCGCCACGCCGGGCTGCGCGTTTTGCAACATGATGAGCTCGTAGGGCTGCAGGCTCTCGGCCGCGGTGTAGCTCACCACGTTGCCGCCCAGGCCGGCGGCCAGAATGGCCTTCTTAACTGGCGCTTCGTTGGAGCCCAGCAGTGCCTCGAACAGGATGTCCGCGGCGATCGTGCGCTTGCGGTCGAGCGCGCTGCCCAGCACCAGACCCAGGCCCACCAAGGCGTTCTCGGGCGTGGTGGCCATCTCGACGCGCTTATACTCGCAGGTCACGGGTGCCTGCACGCCCAGCGGATTGGGTGACAGCACGGACGGGTCCTCGCCGGCGGCAACGGCTGCGTCCATGCGGCGGCTCGCGGCGCTCGGCTGCGACAGGTAGCGCTCGTCCAAAAACGCCAGCGCGCGGTCCACGTCCAGGTCGCCGTAGAGCGTTATATAAGAGTTAGAGGGATTGTAGTGGCGCGCGTGCGTATCCAGGAACTGCTCGTAGGTGAGCGCAGGGATTGCGCGTGGGTCGCCGCCGCTCTCGTGCGCATAGGCGGTGTCGGGATAGAGCGCGGCGTTGACGGCGTCGTCCAGCACACTCATGGGGTCGGACAGCGCGCCCTTCATCTCGTTGAACACCACGCCGTTATAGCGCAGCGTGCCCTCGCGCAGGCTCGCGGAGCTGCCGTCGCCCTCGCCCTCGGCGCCCTCTGGCAGGTCCAACTCGTAGTGCCAGCCCTCCTGCTCAAAAATGGTGGGCTTAGTGTAGATGGCCGGGTTGAACACCGCGTCCAGGTACACGTCCATCAGGTTGTACAGGTCCTGCTCGTTGGTGGTGGCAACGGGGTAGATGGTCTTGTCGGGGTAGGTCATGGCGTTGAGGAACGTCTGCATGGAGCTCTTGATCAGGTCGACAAACGGCTCCTTGACGGGAAACTTGGCCGATCCGCACAGCACCGAGTGCTCAAGAATATGGAACACGCCGGTGGAATCGGCCGGCGGCGTCTTAAAGCCAATGGCAAAGGCCTTGTTTTCGTCGTCGCACGCCAGGTACAGCAGGCGAGCGCCCGAGGCAGTGTGGCGCAGCACGTAGGCGTCCGAGTCGAGCTCGGGCACGGTCTCGCAGCGCTCGACGGCAAAGCCGTGGCAGGTGGTGCCGGGCACCAGCAGCGCGGCAGCAGCGGCGCGCGGGTCGGTTGAGGTAGTGGACATATGTAGTCTCCTTTGACGCCCCAGCGGGGGCGAATCGAGTCGAATCCTCGAGAGTATACCCATATGGGGCCGCGGCTCTGCGGCGAACTGAAGACGATGTGGGTGGACTAGCCTAGCTAGGTCGATAACGAATGCCGCGGGTAGCCGCTGCACCCCGCTAAAGTGAAATAACACCCCGTTTACCGAATCATTTAGGAAATATATGGACTCCTAAAAAGTTCTAAGACAATATAAGTTATCTATCTATAAGCTGCTGATTCCTTGCAAAGGTATGGTTGATATGGTTGAAGCAAATAGCGTTATCCCCCTATACAAACAGATTGTCCGTGCGCTTTCTGATTCGATCGCCAACGGCACGTATCGCCCGGGAGATAAGCTTCCGACCGAGGCGGAGCTTATCGAGCAATTTGGCGTGAGTCGAATAACGGTTCGCTCCGCAATTAAAGAAATGGAAGATGCTGGACTTGTTGAGAGGGCCCGCGGCAAGGGCACGTTCGTTTCGCCGGACACACAGATGTATGCCGCGGACGACCGTGAGAGCTTTACCCATTCGTGCCAGCTTGCGGGAAAACAGGCGTCTACCAGGGTTCTCGCAATGGGCTGGGACTTCCCAAGCCTGCGAGACGCGAAGTTCCTGGGCGTAGACGATACCCAAAAGGTATTGCGTAGTCGTCGTCTACGCCTTGTGGATGACAAGCCCACGATGCTGGAAACCAATAGCTATTCCGCTGCGCTTTCTTTTTTGGAGCATGAGTCCCTCGAGGATTCGCTGATGGCGGTACTCGATCGCCAGGGGATCAAGATGGGCCCCAACACGCGTACGCTCGAGGTCTGCTATGCGAGCGAGCTCGAGGCGGCATACCTTAACGTGGAACTGGACTCTCCGCTGCTTCTGTTTGTCGATAGACGTTATGCTCCAAGCGGTGAGCCGCTTTTCATCTCCCGTCAGGTGTACTGCACCGAGCGACTGAAGTTCTACTTGTAAATTAGAGATAGATTAGTCTATTTACCGACCAATTGTTACCGTTCGCGGATTTGGAAAATAGACACACCACGTAGGGCAGATTGCTAATATACTTTGTTATGACAATATAGTACGTCCTATTGGTATTGGAGAACTATGAATAAGATATTGCTAGCGAGTCATGGTTATCTCGCCCAAGGCATGAAAAGCTCTCTTGAGATTCTGATGGGCACTAACGACCGAATCGAGTGCCTGTGCGCCTATATCGATGACGATTCAAGGGACGTCGCGGCGTTGATTGATGCATGGATGGAGACGAGAGACCCTGCCGACTCTTGGTTTGTCGTGACTGACATCTTTGGCGGCTCTGTAAACAACGAATTCATTCAGAGGCAGACTGCCGGATCGTTTACGCTGATCACTGGAATGAACTTGCCGCTGCTGGTGGAAATGGTTACACAGCTGGACTCCCTGGATGCGGACAAGGCCAAAGCCGCGGTCGAGGGGTCGCGTTCATTTATTCAGCTTTGCGAGGCGGCGGACATGCTTGCCGATGTCGAAGAAGAAGAGTTCTAGCTCAAGCTTCAACGAATGATTCAACCCTGTCATTACCTTTATTACGTGTGGAGATGTTTTTGATGATTAAGCTTACGAGGGTCGATTACCGATTGATTCACGGCCAGGTCGCCATGTCTTGGACACATGCGCTGGATGTCGATTGCATCCTGTGTGCCAGCGACGCCGTGGCAAAAGACGATATGAGAAAAGCCGCTTTGAGGCTCGCCCGCCCCAGCGGCGTTAAACTCGTCATCAAGGATGTTGACGCTGCTATCGAGGCGCTCAACAGCGGCGTTACCGACAAGTATTCGCTGTTTATCATTGTCGAGACGATCGAGGATGCCTATCGCCTTGCTAAGGGTTGCAAAGACATCAAGGAGATCAATTTGGGCGGAACTCGAAAGTCTCCCGAGACCACGCTTCATCCGACCCCCGCGATCTTTGCGACCGAAACCGATGCCGAGCATATCCAAGAGCTTGTCAACGATGGCGTGGTTATCGAAATCCGTCAGGTTCCCAATGACTCAAAGGTATTTGCCAAGGACGTTTTCTAGCTGGAAACATGCCATTGTCTAGCATTTATTAACTAGGTCCTCCTTTCTTAAGCCCGTCGATCATTTGATCGGCGGGCTTTTTATTAAAGAAAAATCAAAAAAATCTGAAATAGTTCTTGCATAGTTAGTTATATAAAGTATTATAACGTCATGGGATGAATGAAGGGTTCATCCAAGTGAGTTAGGAGTAAGGGATGTTCAATTTCGATGAGCCTCGTTACGAGAAGGTTGTGAGCGATGCCCTCGCTCTCCGTCCTCAGATTGAGGCTGCCGTGGACAAGGTCTGCGAGCAGGGTTATTCCAACATCTTCTTCATCGGCTGCGGCGGCACCTGGGCCCACACGCTCCCGATGAAGTATTGGGTCGAGACCACCACGGCCGACGTCGACGTCCACTGCGAGATTGCCGCTGAGTTCCTCGCATGCCCGCCCAAGACCTTCAACAAGGACTCGGTCTGCGTCTTCTCCACCCGTACCGGCACCACCCCCGAGATCATCGAGGCTGCCAAGTTCTGCCAGGAGCAGGGCGCCCGCACGCTGATGTACGTCTCCAACGACAACACCCCGGCCACCGAGTACGCCGATTACAAGTTCTTCAGCTTCGCCGAGGACGACGTTCTGTGCGAGGCCATCTACACCTACCAGATCACGCTGGTCGCCCGCTTCCTCAAGAACGCCGGCGCCTTCCCCAAGTACGACACCTTCATGGAGGAGTTCGGCAAGATCGCTCCGTACCTCATCAAGGCCAAGGACGCTCAGGACGAGCGCTGCGCCGCCATGGCCGAGGACTTCAAGGACACCGACTACCACATGGTGATCGGCTCCGGCATGCTCTGGGGTGAGGCCTACGACTACGCCATGTGCATTCTCGAGGAGATGCAGTGGATCAAGACCAAGTCCATCCACGCCGCCGAGTTCTTCCACGGCACCATCGAGCTGTGCGAGGAGGGCACGAGCCTCATCATGCTCTACGGCGAGGACGACACCCGTAAGCTCATGGACCGCGTGGACAACTTCACTCACATGCTCGCCGACGAGAAGGGCGTCCATGTCCGCGTGAACAAGTTCGACACCGCCGAGGTCGAGCTGCCGTTCAGCGACCCCGAGTTCCGTAAGATCGTCTCCCCGATGGTCACCTACACCATCACCGAGCGTCTGAGCTGCCATCTCGAGCACGTCCGTAACCACCCGCTCACCACGCGTCGTTACTATCACCAGATGAACTACTAATCCTCTCAAATTGCTGCGGTTGTCTGCAGGCGAGCTGCGCAGAATGCCTCGCCTGCAGACCTGTTTCTGGGGTTGATCGAAATGGTTGTCCAGTATCTTCTAGTTGCACTGGTCGCATTTATTGCGTCCATGGACGAGCAATTATTTGGTATTACAATGCTTGGTCGTCCGCTGTTTACGAGCCTGTTTGTCGGCTTGATCCTTGGCGATGTCCAGCAGGGCGTTATCGTCGGCGCTGCTTTGGAGTCCATGTTCATGGGCGCCATCATGGTCGGCGCGGCGGTTCCTCCCGAGGTCTATGCCTCCGGCGTGCTTGGCTGCGCGTTTGCCGTCATTACGGGTACGGGCACGGCAACTGCCGTCGCGCTCGCCCTTCCCGTCTCCGTCTTCCTTCAGGTGTGGCGCAACTTCTGCTACGCCGTTCCGGGTGCCTTTGCCTGCAAGAAGATTGAGACCGCTCTGGCAAATCGCGATCTTGCCAAGGCGAACCTGTACCATCTGACCGTCGTGCCGCTGTCGATTGGCATTCCGTCTGCACTGCTGGTGTTTTGCTCGCTGTTCTTTGGTGCCGACCTCATCAACAATGCGCTCAACGCGATTCCGCAGTTTGTGATGGACGGCCTCAACGTTGCATCCGGCGTCATGGTCTGCATCGGCTTCGCGCTTCTTATTAGGACCATGGGCGATAACAAGCTGCTTCCTTGGCTGTTCCTGGGATTCATTATGGTCATCTACCTCAAGATGGACGTTATCGGCGTCGCCGCAGCTGCCATTTGCGTCGCACTGCTCCTGGCCTTCCGCGAGGGCTCGTCCGGTCCGCAGACGGTTGCTGCAGATGAAGAGGAGGACTTCTAATGGCTACCCAGAACACCGACCTCAAAGAGGCCAAGAAGGACGCGATTATGAGCCCCGATATGTATCGGAGCATGTTCCTTCGCCAGTTTACGAGCCAGTGCTCGCAGTCGTACGACAAGATGATGGCAATGGGCTTCATGTACACCATTCAGAAGCCCCTGCGAAAGATCTATCCCAACGACGACGATTACTATGCGGCGCTCGATCGCCATACCGAGTTCTTTAACATCACGCCTCATGTGCTTCCGTTTGTAGCCGGTCTGACGGTTTCGATGGAAGAGCAGGCGTCTGCCGATAAGAACTTTGACACGTCCTCGATTAACGCCATGAAGGTCGGCCTCATGGGACCGCTTTCCGGCATCGGCGATTCGTTCTACTGGGGAACGTTCCGCGTGGTCGCCGCCGGCATTGGTATTGGTATCGCTTCGACGGGCAACCCGCTCGGCCCCATCGTGTACGCGCTCATCTACTCCGTGATTAACTTTGCAACGCGTATCGTCGCAGCCCATCTGGGATACGACCTGGGAACCAAGTTCCTGCAGCAGTCCGAAGAGAACAACCTTATGTCTCGCATGACGCATGCTGCCGGTGTCCTCGGAATGACCGTTATCGGCGCCATGATTGCGGCACAGGTCTCACTGTCCACTGCTTTGACCTTTGACGTGGGTGGTTCGGAGATTGTCCTGCAGGATCTGTTCGATTCGATCTTCCCCGGTCTGCTGCCCTTGCTGGCAACCTTTGCCTGCGTCGCCCTGTACAAAAAGGGCGTCAAGACCATTTGGATCATCTTGGGCATCTTTGCGATCTGCATCATCGGGACGGGCTTGGGAGTGTTCGCGGCGGCGTAATGTTGACTGCTATGCTCGCGCGTTGGATAACTAACTGACCGTTTGAAAACGGGGCTCGGCGTAAGGCCGGCCCCGTTTTTTTGTTTGAGGGATTTTCCGACCGTCCAATAATCCGCGCTCTTCCATAACTCACGTATATCTCGTCTCTCATTCGTCACTAATATGAGAGATAACTGAGCAGCAAAGAGACAAGCAATCATGGTATTGTCTCAATACTGATTGTTCTACCAGCAAAAACATGTTTACATGAAACAGATGGCAGACATCTTATCTTTCATCTCTCAATTATCTCTAATATGAGAGATAACAGAAAGATGAGAGATAATTACGAGAGATAACTGAGAGACGAAGGAAATCAATTCGCGGCATTCTTCGCAGAACCGAGCGAAAGGACGTGCAGATGAACGAAAACGAACTGACCGGTTTGCTCGAGTCTTTAAGGCGCATGGGCTCGGACGATCTTAACGTCGAGGTCAAGGAGAGTGCCACGACGCTTTCCCGCGACGTATGGGAAACGGTCAGCGCTTTCGCAAACACCGCCGGCGGCATCATCGTGCTCGGAGTGAGTGAGCGCGCGGGTTTTGTTCCAGTTGCAAACTTTGAGACCGAGAAAGTGCTCAACCAATTCGTGGCGGGCATGGGCGATGCCGGCGGTCGCGGAAAGCTGGCCAATCCGCCCAAATACACCATTGAGCGCGTGGAGCTCCAGGGCACCGTGGTTCTGGTCATCACGATTGAGGAGCTCGACCCGTCTAGCAAGCCTTGCTATGTCATAGAGCGGGGCGCTCAAGGTGGCAGCTACAAACGCATCGATGACAAAGATGTCCCGCTTTCGTCGACCGAGGTCCTGCCCTTGTCATCGTATGAACGGACGAGCCCCAGTGATCGCGATGCAGTGCCCGGTGCGGTCGCAGGCGATCTTGACGAGGCCCTGGTCGACCGCACGATAGAGCGTGCTTTCTCACTGACACCCCGTGCGATGCGCGGCGCGCCGGACAAGAAAACGAAGCTGGAGCGCCTGAATTTCCTCGACTCCCAGGGCAATGTCACTAAGGCCGGGCTCCTGGCTGCGGGTGCCTATCCTCAGCAGTTCTATCCCAAGCTCTTTATCGATGTGGCGGTCTATGCCGGAACGCAGAAGGGCGCGGCGGGGTCGTTGAGGTTCATGGACCGTACGATCTGCGAGGGGACGTTGGGCGAAATGGTCTCGGATGCCGTCGCGGCAGTCGTCAAGAATTTGCGGCGAACCTCGACGATCCAAGACGTCTCGCGTGTCGACTCGCTGGAGATTCCCGAGGAGGTCCTGCGCGAGGCAATCGCCAACGCCGCAATCCACCGAGAATACGGGGATCGGTTCTGTGGACAATCGATTGCCGTCGACGTCTTTGACGATCGTGTCGAGGTGACGAATCCTGGCGGCCTTTACGGGGGAAAGACTCGCGAGAACTTGTTTGACGGCAGTTCCCGATGCCGTAACGCGACGCTCGTGAAACTCATGTCGATTGTCCCGCTGCCGGATGGCGCAGGTCCGCCGGCTGAGGGCAATTGCTCTGGCATCCCGATGATGATCGATGCCATGCGCGCGCATGGTCTGGCCGAGCCCCTGTTCTGCCCGGGGTTCGATCGGTTCAAGGTCGTACTTTACCGTTCAAAGATCGAGCCGGTCGATCATGGCGGGGGCTTAATTGTGACGGCACTCAAACACTACGGTGAGCTGGGGACGCGTGAGCTGGCAGAACGCACGGGGCTTACAATTTCCCAGGTTAGGTCGCGCGTCAACGCGCTCATTGCTCAAGGCGAGCTTGAGCCCACGGCGCCGGCGACGAGCCGCAACCGCAAGTATCGACTGTCAGAGCGTGTGGAATAAATGCGTTAGTGGACGAGGCGACCCAATAATCGACCCTCAATTGGCGCCCGCTAAGTTAAAGCGGTTGTCGCCCAGTCGACGGTGATGCTAAAGACTCGGCTTACGCCGGCATGGCCCCGAACCCGTCCATCAAGAACAGCCTAAGAACCAG
>CAVALS010000026.1:0-11356 GCA_963589385.1 Bacteroidaceae bacterium | reverse complement strand
GTGCTATGCCATAACGGCGAGTACGAGCAGCGTGTGTTTGAGCTCTCGGACATGGGCTCCTTTGACCAGTTCGATCAGACGGTTGAGGACTGTATCGCCACGGGCTATAGCGCGATTGAGCACCTGCGTCCCATGACGCTCGAGGGCTGCGTCGTTCGCATCTCGGATATTCTTGCCTACGTCGGTCGTGACCGTCAGGATGCGATCGCGGCGGGCCTGCTGTCACCCGACGCCTTTGACGATGGCCTTGGCGGTGCATACAACAGCTGGATCCTTACGCATGCCTCCATCGATATCGTCGAGCACAGCTATGGCAAGCCGCGCATCGAGATGAGCGAGGACCTGTTTGAGGAAATCCGCCGAGCCAAGCGCGAGAACTACGAGAAGATCTATAGCAAGGGCGGTATCGAAGGCGATTCCGAGGTGGAGCTGCGCGAGGCGTTCGTAAAGCTCTACGACCGTTGCCTGCAGGATATAAACGAAGGTGACGAGTCCTCTTACATCTTTAAGCATCACATTTCGCGCATTGAGCAGCAGCTTTCCTACTACAATCGCACCTATACCTGGCAGAACGACAAGGATCAAGCCGTAGTGGATTATATCGCGAGCATGACGGACGGTTATTTCTGCGAGCTGACGAGCAAGCTGTTCCCTGGTCTGGAGTTTCCGCACCGTACCTATATTAACGAACGGTAGTTCGTATTAATTCGGTATACTGTTAGTGGAAAACGTTTTTGATTGATGCACGGGATGGCTATGGACGACCTTTTTTCTGCCTCGACGCGCGAGCGTTCCTTTAAAAATGCGCCGCTCGCGGTGCGCATGCGACCCAATTCGCTCGACGAGTACGTGGGCCAGCAAAAGGCCGTCGGTAAGGGTTCATGGCTGCGTGCCGCGATCGAGCACGACGTGCTTTCGAGCGTGATTCTGTACGGGCCTGCCGGTACGGGCAAGACGACGCTGGCCCACATTATCGCCAACCATACCAAGAGCGAGTTTGTCGAGGTCAGCGCCGTCACGGGTACCGTGAAGGACCTGCGTCGCGTGATTGATGAGGCCAAGACGCGCCTGAATACGTACGACCGCCGCACCATTCTATTCATCGATGAGATTCACCGCTTCTCTAAGTCGCAGCAGGATGCCCTGCTGCATGCAGTTGAGAACCGTACCGTCATTATGATTGGCGCTACGACGGAGAACCCGTACTTCGAGGTCAACTCGGCACTGCTCTCACGTGGTCGCGTCGTGGAGCTTGAGCATCTGAAGGATGAGGATATCGCCACGCTTATTGAACGTGCGCTTGAGGCGCCGCAGGGCTTGAACGGTAAGTTCTCGGCCGGTGAGGATACGGTCAAGACCATCTGCACGCTGGCAGCGGGTGACGCTCGCTCGGCGCTCACGACGCTCGAGCTTGCGAGCGAGATTGCCGTCACGCGTCCCGATACCGAGGGAACGCCAGCGCCCGCGGCGGGGGAGCGCTACCCCATCACCGTGGATGACGTAAAGATCGCCAACCCGCGTCGCGGCTTTACGTATGACAAAAACGGCGACATGCACTACGACATCATCAGTGCGTTCATCAAGTCCATGCGCGGTAGCGACCCCGATGCCACGATCTATTGGCTCGCGCGCATGATCGATGCTGGGGAGGATCCTAAGTTTATCGCTCGCCGCATTATGATTCACGCTTCTGAGGATGTTGGCAACGCCGACCCGCAGGCGCTTTTGGTGGCGCATGCCGCGTTTAAGTCTGCCGAGGTCATTGGCTATCCCGAGTGCCGCATTAACCTGGCTCAGGCTGCACTCTATGTGTGCTTGGCGCCAAAATCCAACGCGTGTGAGGCTTCGATCGATGCGGCGCTGGCCGATATACATTCTAGTGGGCTTCGCGAGGTGCCGAGTTATCTGCGCGATCGCCATCGCCCGGGCAGCGATGAATACGGTGTGTATAAATACCCGCACGATTATCCTGAAGGCTGGGTCGATCAGCGCTATTTGCCCGAGGGGCTGGAGCGCGGTGCGTTCTGGCAGCCTGCCGGGCGCGGCTGGGAAGAGTGGCGCGTAGAGCAAAGCGAACGTGACCGCAGCGGGAATGCACCGAAGTAGCTGCTGATAATTTTGTCCCACGTTGCTGCTCTTGGCATGTTCGGTCCCCTTTGGGGTACCATGAAAAGCGTCTGTATTTCGATTCTTCCGGGAGGCTTGTATGAGTCCCATTCAAATCGCCCTGCTGCTGCTCGCCGTTGCCGGCGTGTGGGCCATCGCTGAGCTCGCGCTTACCCTGCGCAAGACCCGCAATGTTGTTGACTCGCTCGATAAGACCGTGAACGACCTCAACAACACCATCGCCGAGGCTCAGCCTGTGGTGGCAAAGCTCGATGGCGCTGTCGATGAGCTTACGCCGGCGCTTGCCCAGATGGAGCCGCTGCTTAAGTCGAGCAAGACGGCAGTTGATGCCCTTACCTCCAATCTCGTAGAGGTCGAAGCCGTGGTTCGCGACATTTCCGAGGTTACGGGCAGCATGGCCGAGGCCAGCAATGCTGTGTCGAGCGTGACCGACTCTGCCGCCGGTGCTGTGCAGAAGCTCTTCAATAAGGTGAAGGCTCCTGCAGCTGAAGCCGAGCGCAAGCTTTCCGCTGCCGCCGAAGAAGCCGAGCAGCCGACCGAGCGCGTCCTAATTGGCGAGGACGAGGCCGCCGCGGGCGACGATGATGGCCAGAAGTCTGTAGCCAAGCCGGCTCAGTATTACACCTATACACCCTCCGAGACCTCTGAGGAGTCCTGCGATGAGTAGCGAAGCAACCTCCCCCATCACGCTGACCGTTGCCGGCGACCCGCGTCTCGCTCGCCTTGTGCGCATGACGGCAGCCAACGTTGGTGCCCTGTGTTCCATGTCTGTCGATCGCATCGAGGACATCCGCATGGCTGCCGAGGAGGCTTTCATCTTTGGTTGTACCGCGGTCGACTGCGATGACATCACCATCAAATTCGATGTCGATGAGACCCACGTTGGCATGACTATTACCTTTGGCGATCAGGCTACGGTCGATGAAGACGACCAGGCTGCGGTGTATGCCGAGCTCATCCTCGCGAGCGTGTGCGACTCCTACGAAAAGACTGCGGCGCCCCTGACGCTTACCCTCGACCTCAAGGCGGATATCTAATATGACCGAACGTTCCCGGAGCGGCAAGACCGCTTGGGACAAGGAGAAAACCCGCGAGCTGTTTCGTCGTTACAAGGAGACCGGTGATCCGGACGCCCGTGAGCAGCTCGTCATGTCCCATATGAACCTGGTAAGGTTTCTTGCCAACAAATTTAAGAATCGCGGCGAGCCGCTCGACGACCTCATGCAGGTCGGCTATCTGGGTTTGCTCAAGGCTATCGACCGTTTTGACCCCGAGCGCGGGCTCGAGTTCACGACGTTTGCAACACCTACTATCCTGGGCGAGATCAAACGCCATTTCCGCGACAAGGGCTGGAGTGTGCGCGTTCCGCGTCGCCTGCAGGAGCTCTCTGCCAAGGTCAACCAGGCTACTGACAAACTTACCAACGAGCTGCAGCGTTCGCCCAAGGTTGAGGAGATCGCTGAGTATCTAGATGTGACTGTCGATGAGGTCCTCGAGGCTATGGAATCGTCTTCGGCCTATACCTCGGTGCCCATCGAGGCTCCTGGTGCGTCCGATTCCGACGATGCTCCCTCGATTCTCGACCGTTACGCCGACGACGACAACGAGCTCGACTTTACCGATGACCGCCTAGTGATCGAGGAAGCCATCCGTGATTTCTCGCCGCGCGAGCGCGAGGTGATCGAGCTGCGCTTTGTGAAGGGCATGACCCAGATCGAGATCGCCAAGAAGCTGGGTATTTCTCAGGTGCAGGTTTCGCGTCTGCTTCGCCGCACGCTTAAGAAGATTCAGGACAAGATCGACCCCGACGGAGTGATGATTCGTTCATGAGTGAGCACCCCCAACAAACCGATCGCGTGCTGCGCGACACCCGCATTCTGACGCTTCGCATTTGGGCTGTTGTCGGCTGCATTGTCATCGCCGCTGTCATCTTTAACCTTATGGGCATCCTGGCCCCGGTTATCGAGTTTCTCGCCGTTGGTTCCATCATTGCCTTTGTGATGTCCCCGATCACCAACTGGCTCGAGCACCATGGCGTGAATCGCGGCATCGGTTCGCTTGTCGCGCTTATTGTTGTTGTTGCCGTGCTCGTCGGTGTCGTTTGCATCTTGTCGCCGATTCTCTTTGGTCAGATCATGGAAGTACTGAGCCGCCTGCCCGAGCAGCTTCGTGTTGCGGGTGGCGATCTCAATGAGATGATCTCGCATGCCAAGACGCTCAACAACACGCCGCTCAAGGAGTATCTGGACGATAATCTTTCGTCGCTGGTTGCTGTGGCATCGAAGTATGTGTCTCAGATTGCTGCCGAGCTTGGCCGCGGTGTGTTCCCGCTCATCACCAATACGGCCTCGCAGTTGTTCGTGATCTTCCTTGGTCTGGTGCTTGCCTACTGGATGGCCTGCGACTACCCTCGCATGCATCACGAGATTTGCACCATCATCGGTCAGGAGAAGGAGACCTCGTACCGCTTTATGGTCGCCATCCTTTCTCGCTCTGTCGGCGGCTACATGCGCGGTATGGTCGTGACGTCCATCTGTGGTGGTTTCCTCGCCTTTATCGGTTTTATGATCATCGGCCATCCGTATGCGGCGCTCATGGCTATCTTTACCGGCATCATGCATTTGGTTCCGGTCGTCGGTCCTTGGGTGAGCGCCGCAATCGCCACAGTGCTTGGTTTCATGTTCAGCCCCATGTTGGCGTTATGGACGCTTATCGTGACGATGGTCGCGCAAAACGTCACCGATAACGTGATTTCGCCTAAGGTTATGCAGAGCTCGGTGCAGGTGCATCCCATCATGAGCCTCACGGCGCTCGTTATTGGCTCGGCACTCATGGGCCCCATCGGCATGATTATTGCCATCCCGCTTTGTGCGGCCCTCAAAGGTATCTTCGTGTACTACTTCGAGAATGAGACCGGCCGCCAGCTTGTGGCCTATGACGGCGCCGTGTTTAAGGGCACACCGTACCGCGATGCCGATGGCAACCCGGTCGCCGCCTACGACGCGCTCGGCGACGACACCTTCATTTACGAGTCCGAGCTCATCGGCAACGAGACTGCGCCCGAGGCCCAAGCGATGCCTAAGCCCGAGTTCGATAATCCCTGGATCAAGCTCTCGGGTTTGCAACCCGATGCCACGGGCTTCTTCAAGAATCCCTTCGCCAAGGACGATGACTCCAACTCGGACGACGATACCAAAACCGGCATCGACGGCTCCATGGACGATGATGACAACTAGCGGGGTAATTCGGATTAATATTCATACACGCTAACATGCAATTTCGCTGAAGGGCCGGCATTGTGCCGGCCCTCTTTTTTGCACTTGCGCGGTGGGATGGTAATATCGTTACGTTTGAACTGTTTCGATGTGAAACCGAGGAGATTCCCTCTATGAGTGCTGACTACCCGTCTATGACTACGGCCGAGATCCGCTCCAAGTTCCTCAACTTCTTTGAGGAGCGCGGTCTTAAGCTCTATCCTTCTTCGTCCCTCGTCCCCGACGATCCTTCGCTGCTGCTTGCCAACGCCGGCATGAACCAGTTTAAGGAGTACTACCAGGGCAAGAAGACCATGAAGGAGATCGGCGCTATCTCCTGCCAGAAGTGCGTCCGCACCAACGACATCGATTGCATCGGCGAGGATGGCCGTCACCTGTCCTTCTTCGAGATGCTCGGCGACTTCTCCTTTGGCGGCGTCTCCAAGCAGCAGGCCTGCGCCTGGGCCTTTGAACTCATCACCAAGGAGTTCAAGCTGCCGCTCGACCGCCTGTACTTTACCGTCTTTACCGAGGACGACGAGACCCACGACGTGTGGCGTTCTTTGGGCGTTGCTGAGGACCACATCTCCCGCCTGGGCGAGGACGACAACTTCTGGGCTGCTGGCCCCACCGGTCCCTGCGGTCCGTGCTCAGAGATTTACTTTGACATGGGCGAGGAGGTCGGCTGCGGCAGCCCCGACTGCAAGCCTGGCTGCGACTGCGACCGCTTCCTGGAGTTCTGGAACCTCGTCTTTACCCAGTACGACCGCCAGGAGGACGGCTCCATGCCGGAGCTGCCGCACCGCAACCTCGATACGGGCATGGGCCTGGAGCGCATGGCCGCCATCATGCAGCACAAGACCGCCAACTACGACGGCGATCTGATGCAGCACCTCATCAAGCTGGGCGAGGAGATCAGCGGCAAGACCTATGACGCCGACGATTACTCCGGTGCCAGCCGCTCGCTGCGCATCATCGCCGACCACTCCCGTGCCGTCGACTTTATGATTTCGGATGGCATCCTCCCCGGTAACGAGGGTCGCGAGTACGTCCTTCGCCGCCTGCTCCGTCGTGCCGTGTTCCACGGTCGCCTGCTGGGCATCGAGGGCGCTTTCCTGACCAAGTTCATCGACGAGGTTAACGCTCAGATGGGCGAGGCCTATCCCGAGCTGCTCAAGAACGTCGCGCTCGTCAAGGGTATCGTTGCCTCCGAGGAGGAGCGCTTCTCCATGACGCTCGACAACGGTCGCGTCTACCTGGATGAGGCACTGGCAGCGCTTGCCGAGGGCGCTGTGCTTCCGGGCGATGTTGCCTTTAAGCTGCACGACACCTTTGGTTTCCCCATCGACCTAACCGTCGAGATCGCCGGCACCGCTGGCCACGACGTCGACATGGACGGCTTTACTGCCTGCATGGAGGACCAGAAGGCCCGCGCCCGCGCCAATGCCAAGGGCGACGCCTGGGGCAGCTTCAACGACGTGTGGGTTGAGCTTTCCGACAAGGTCGCTGCGACCGAGTTCGACGGCTATGACAACGATGTGATCGAGGGCGCCAAGGTTGTCGCCATCGTGCGCAACGGCGAGTCCGTCGAGTCCGCTGCCGCCGGCGAGGACGTCGAGGTTGTGCTCGACCGCACCCCGTTCTATGCCGAGATGGGTGGTCAGCAGGGCGATGCCGGCAAGCTTTCCGCCGAGGGCGTTGTTCTGACCGTTGCCGACACCAAGAACCACAACGGCCTGTATGCCCACGTCGCGCACGTTGCCGATGGCACGCTGACTGTCGGTGCCGCTGTTACCGCCGCGCTCGACGCCGAGCGCCGTGGCTTCCTGCGCCGCAACCACACCGCCACGCACCTGCTCGACGCCGCCCTTAAGCAGGTCCTGGGCGAGCACGTCTCTCAGGCCGGCTCGCTGGTGACGCCCGAGCACCTGCGCTTTGACTTCACGCACTTCGAGGCTCTGTCCTCCGAGCAGCTCAAGGCTGTCGAGGACCTGGTCAACCAGCAGATCTTCGCTTCCAAGCCGGTCGTGACCCGTGTCATGGGCATCGACGAGGCTAAGGCCGCCGGCGCTGTCGCTCTGTTTGGCGAGAAGTACGGCGATGTCGTCCGCGTCGTCTCCGTGGGCGCCGAGGACCAGCCGTTCTCCCGCGAGCTCTGTGGTGGCACGCACGCTGCCAACACTGCTGAGATTGGCCTGTTCAAGATCATTTCCGAGTCCTCTACGGGCTCGAATGTCCGTCGTATCGAGGCCGTGACCTCTAAGGGTGCTCTCGACTATATGGCCGACCGCCTGGCGCTCGTCGACGCCGCCGCCGCTGCGCTCAAGTGCCGCGTAGACGAGGTTCCCGCCCGCGTGGAGAACCTGCAGGCCGAGCTGCGCGAGACGTCCAATAAGCTCAAGAAGGCTCTGACCGGTGGCTCCTCCGACGCCATCTCCAGCGCCATTGAGGGCGCCGTCGAGCTCGACGGCTATAAGCTCGTTGTCGCTGAGCTCCAGGGCCTTGAGGCTGCCGACCTGCGCAACGTATGGGATACCGTGCATCAGAAGGTCGCCGGCCCTGTCGCTTGTGTCGTCGCCAGCGTGACTGAGAAGGGCACTCCGGCCCTGCTCGCTGCCGGCTCCGATGACGCCGTCAAGGCCGGTTTCCACGCCGGTAACGTGATCAAGCAGATCGCGGGTCTGGTCGACGGTCGCGGTGGCGGTCGTCCCAACATGGCCCAGGCCGGTGGCAAGAATGCTGCCGGCATCGCCGATGCCCTCGCGGCCGCTAAGACCGCGCTCGGCGCCTAAGAATCTAAGAAGTCGCTGTGGTTGCGCTCGCGCTGGACATAGGGGAGACCAGGATTGGCATCGCCGTCTCGAGCCGTGATGGCAAGATGGCGATGCCTGTCAAGGTGCTTCCGGCTGCCGAGGTCACCGGTATGGCCAAGACGTTCCGCTACCTGGTCGAGGACTATGAGCCCGACATCCTGGTAAGCGGACGTCCCCTGACCATGGCCGGTGAGCCCGGCCCTCAGGCCGAGCGCGTTGCCGCTGTGGCGCAAAAGATTGCCGACGAGCTCGATCTTCCGTTGGAGTTTGAGGACGAGCGCCTGTCCTCGCAAGAGGCCAAGCGTATCCTGCGCGAGCAGGGACTCAACGAAAAGCAGATGAGGGGCAAGATCGACATGATTGCCGCCAGCCTGTTTTTGCAGACGTGGCTCGATCGTAAAAACGAGGAGGTTTCGCATGCCTAGTGCTTCCGATCCGCGCCAGCCGAATCGTACACAGCAGCCGGCGTCGCGCCCTGCCCAGCCTGGCCAGCGTCCGGCACAGCCGACGCAGCGCGCAGCTCAGCCTGCCGCGCGCCCGGCGCAGTCCTTCTCTCGTTCGGCCCAACCTGTTCAACGGACGGGTCAGCAGCCTTCTACTCGTTCGGTTCAGCATTCGGCTTCTCACGCGGCTCAGCAGCCCACTGCTCGTACGGCCCAGCCTGCAGGCGGCACCCGCTTTAAGCAGCAGGCACCTACTCAGCGAACGCAGGCCCCCCAATCGCATTCGCATCACGCTCGTGGTTCGCATGGCGTTGCTCCGGCGACCCGCTCGAGCTACAACACGCATGCTCGTCGCGGTGCTCAAAAGAAAAGCTCCCCGGTGCCTATGATTATCGGTGGCGTTGTTGCCGTGCTTGCGCTTGTCGCGATCGCTTTCTTTGTCGTGCCAGCCGTCAAGGGCTTCTTTGGCGGTGAGGGTGCGAAAGTCGTTGCAGGCCAGCAGGTTACTATCACGATTCCCGATGGTGCCTCGGGTGACAGCATCGCTTCGATTCTCTCCGAGAATCATATCGTCGAAAATCCCAAGGATTATTATGCGGCGGTGAAAAAGCTCAACGCCGATATGTCGCTCAAGCCTGGTGATTATTCGTTCACCACACTCATGGATGCGACCAAGGTTGTTCAGCAGCTCATGGAAGGCCCCAACGCGGGCTCCAATGCGCTGACTATCCCTGAGGGCCTGACGGTCGATCAAGTCGCCGACCGTGTGGCCCAAGCCTACGACAGCATCTCTAAGGAAGACTTCCTCAACCAGGCCAAGGTCTCCAACTACGTGGACGACTATAGCTTCCTTAAGGGCGCCGCCAACGACTCGCTCGAGGGTTTCTTGTTCCCCAAGACCTATTCGCTGGGCGATTCGCCGACGGCCGATGACGTGATTCGCGCCATGCTCGATCAGTTTAAGACCGAGTACAAGTCGCTTGACTTTGCGAGCTGCGAAGCCAAGATCAAGGAACGCTACGGCGTGGAGATGTCCGACTACGACATCGTCAACTTGGCCTCTATCGTTGAGCGCGAGGGCCTCAACGCCGATCAACGTGCGCACGTGGCCTCGGTCTTCTACAACCGCCTTGCCGGCAAGCTCGACGGTCTGCGCTATCTCAACAGCGATGCGACCATGATGTATGTCACCGGTGGCGAGGTTACCGCCGACGACCTGCAGAGCGATAGTCCGTATAACACCTATAAACACGAGGGTCTGCCGCCCACGCCCATCTGCTCTCCGTCGCTCGAGGCACTCAAGGCCACGCTTGAGCCGACCGACTCCGAGGACCTGTATTTCTACATTACGCAGGACGAGGAGTACTTCTCGCAAACCTACGAAGAGCATCAACAGTCTTGGAATTAACATGAGGATTTTTAGCCCCAAACGATACGTTGCCTCGGTCGATCGCATCGACCTTGATACCCTGTGGGCCGACGGTAAACGCGCCATTCTGCTTGATCGCGATAACACCCTCGTGCCGCGCGACACCGAGCAGGTTCCCACCGCGGTTTCCGCTTGGCTCGATACCGCCCGCGCCAAGGGTTTTAAGCTGTGCATGGTGTCCAACAACTGGCATCGCGACCAGGTCATGAGCTCTGCACGCGAGCTGGGACTCGAGGCCATCAGCCACGCCATGAAGCCGGCGCCGTTTGCCCTCAAGGCGGGTCTTAAGCGCCTCGGCGCCACGGTCGACGAGGCGGTGCTGATCGGTGATCAGCTCTACACTGACGTGTGGAGCGGTAATTTCGCCGGCGTCGATACCATCCTGGTAAAGCCGCAGGCGACGCAGGACCTGTGGTATACGCAGATCTTCCGTATCTTTGAGCGCCGGGCCCTGCGCGACCTTCCCTGCGAGGAATAGGTCTCGCTATGTCCCAGCACACCAAACACGGCTGCGACCATATCTTCTTTATCGGCTTTTTGGGCGCGGGCAAATCGACGCTCGCGCGCAACGTCGGAACCATGTTCAAGCGGCGTTTTATCGATACCGACCGCCTGGTCGTGCGCCGTTGCGGCAAGTCGGTAACCGAGATTTTTGAGACCGAGGGTGAGGGTCGTTTTCGCGAGCTCGAGACCTCGGCGCTCCGTTCGCTCCAAAGCGAGCGCAGCCTGTTGGTTTCGTGCGGGGGCGGTATCGTCGAAACGCCGGTGAATATTGAGCTGATGCACGAAATGGGTACGTGCGTTTACCTCGAGGGCGACTTTGAGGATTCGATTCGCCAGATTCGTCGGTCCGACACGCGCCCCGATTTTCGCTCTCCCGAGCATGCCGCGCGCCTGTTTGAGCATCGCCGTCCGCTGTATCGCCAGGCCGCCGACCTTACCCTTGATATTCGCAACAAGTCCTTCGAGGACGTTTCCTACCTTTGTGCCGAGATGCTTTTGGAGCGTGGGCTGCTATGATTCGCCGTCAACTGATCAATTTCCAAAACCGCAGTGTCGATGTCCGCGTCGGATTGGGCGCGTTCGAGGAGCTGCCGCGCATGTTTGCCTCGGCTGTGGGCAAGCCTAAGCGCGCGATGGTGGTTTGGAACGACGCTACATTCGAGCGTTTTGGCGAGGTTGTCGAGCATGCACTGGTTGACGCCGGTTTTGCCGTGTCGCTGCTCGTCCTCGAGGTTTCGCCTGCCGGTGCTACGCTTGCCGATGCCGATACCGTCTTTGGCGCCCTAT
>CAVALS010000025.1:0-9746 GCA_963589385.1 Bacteroidaceae bacterium | reverse complement strand
GGTAGCTATTGAGCACCTGACGAAGCTCGTCGGCGGTCTGGAAGCGGTTTGCCGGGTCCTTCTCCATGCACTTGAGGATGATGCGCTCAAGGTCGGCGTCGACACCGGAGTTGATCTGGCTCGGCGGAATAGGCAACTCGTTGACTTGCTTGAGTGCGACCGAGATGGCGTCGTCACCGTCAAAGGGAACGCGGCCGGTGGCGCACTCGTACATCACGACGCCCAGCGAGTAGATATCCGAGGTGGGGCCGAGGTCCTGACCGCGGGTCTGCTCGGGGCTGACGTAGTGGGCGGTTCCCAGCACGTTGTTGTCTTGCGTGAGGTGGCTGTTCTTGGCGCGCGCGATGCCAAAGTCCATCACCTTGATGTTGCCGTCGGGCAGCACCATGATGTTCTGCGGCTTAATGTCGCGGTGGATGATCTCGTGCTTGTGGGCGACCGAAAGCGCAGAGCTGATCTGCGAGCCGATCTGGGCGACCTTCTTGGGGTCGAGGGCGCCGTGGCTCTTGATGCCGCTCTTAAGGTCGGTGCCGCGCAGGTACTCCATGACGATGTAATAGGTGTCGCCGTCCTTGCCCCAATCGTAGACGCCCACGATATAGGGGGAGGAGAGACCGGCTGCTGCCTGGGCCTCCTGCTTAAAGCGTGCGGCGAAGGTTGCGTCGCCAGCATACTGCGGCAGCATGATCTTGACGGCTACCGTGCGGTCGAGGACCTGGTCCTGTGCACGGTAGACGGTCGCCATGCCGCCTGTTCCCACCTTATCCTTGAGGAGGTATCTTCCCCCGAGGACCCTCTGTTCCATTCCTGCTCCTAACATAACTATTCGCTCAACGATGTGTGTAGTACCTACGATGTGGCCGCTGGGGCCGTGTGGCGCGTTGCCGCTAACTCTTAGGCCGCGGCGCGCCTCGGGTGTCCGATTCGATCATGGGCATCACGCTCCCTGTGCGGCAAGCGCCGCGGTCAGGACGATACCGGCGATCTTGGCGGCCTTGACGTCATGCTTGTCGTAATCCTCCAAGGCCACCGAGATGGCGACCGTGGGTGAATCGTAAGGTGCAAAGCCAACGAACATCGAGTTGACGTTGGTGCCGCCGGTCTCGGCCGAGCCGGTCTTGCCGGCGACCTTGACGCCGGGGATCTGGGCATCGGTGCCGGTGCCGGACTGGACGACGGCAAGCATGGCCTGCTTGACCTGGTCGGCCGTGGCGGAGCTGACGGCCTGCCCCAGCGAGCGGGACTGCGTGGTCTTGACCACGGTTCCGTCCGGGGCGAGTACCTGGGCTACAAAGTACGGGTCCATGACCACGCCACTGTTAGCGATGGCGGCGGCAATCACGGCGTTTTGCATGACGGTGGTCTGCGGGCCGGGCGTGTGGTCCATGCCGACAGGCTGGCCGGCGCCGGCCCAGGCGGTCTCCCACTCGGTCATGAGCGACGGGTCGGCCATGATGGAGGCCGCGGAGGTCAGGTCCTGGCCGAGCTTTTGGCCGTAGCCAAAGGCGTTGGCAAACTGTACGAGCGTGTTTGCGCCAACTTCGTTTGCCACCTGGCCAAAGACGACGTTGGAGGACACGGCAAAGGCCTGCTGCAGGCTGATGGTGCCGTAGCTCTCGTTGGCAGAGTTGGTGACCGGTGCGTTGCCGATATCCATGGAGCCGGGCGCCTGGTAGGTGCTAGTCAGGCTGGCGGTACCGGTCTCGAGTGCCGCGGAAAGCGTAACGACCTTAAACGTGGAGCCCGGCGTGTACAGCGCGTCCATGGCGCGATTGTACATGGAGCCGTCCTCGCCGCCGCCCGTCTGCAGCAGGGCATCGATGTTGGTGTTGTCGTAGGTGGGCGAGCTGGCACATGCGAGCACCGCGCCGGTACGCGGGTCGATGACCACTACAGCGCCCTTAAAGCCCTTGAGCGCCTGCTCAGCAGCCGTCTGGATGCGCGAGTCGATGGTGAGCTTGGCGGTGTTGCCCGGCTGGGTCTGGCCCGCGAGCGACGCGATGGCGTTGTTCCAGCTAGAGTAGTCCTTAGAACCGGTGAGCGTGTCGTTCATGACGCTCTCGATGGCGGTGGTGCCATACTGCTGGCTCACGTAGCCAACCACGTGCGCTGCCAGGTTACCGTTGGGGTAGGAGCGTACGTAGGTGCCGTCCTCCTGCTGCAGCGACTCGGCCAGCGTCACGCCGTCGGACGTGATGATGGAGCCGCGCTGGATGTACTTGGAGCGGGCGATGGTGTGGTTGTTGGTCGGCATGTCCTGATAGTCCTTGGCCTTGATGACCTGGACATAGGTGAGGTTGCCGATAAGGATGGCGAACAGCGCCGTAAAGGCGAGCACCGCACGGGTTAGACGGTTGGCGAGCGCCACGCGGCCGAGTACACCGGATTCAGGCGTGTCGAGCAGGCGACGGCGCATGCGCGAGCCGACGGAATGGCTGCCGCTGCCGTAGGAAGACGAGGTGGCAAAGCGCGTGCCCGTTGGGGCGGCGGCAGATGCGACCTGATCATCGGTGATGGCGGCCATGGTGCCGGTGCCGGTAAGCTCGGCCTCGCGTCCGGTCGCCTCGTCACCGGCGCGCAGCAGGAGCGCGACGATGATAAAGCTCGCCAGCAGAGAGGAGCCGCCCTGGCTCATAAAGGGCAGGGTGACGCCGGTCAGCGGGATCAGGCGGGTTACGCCGCCAACGATCAAGAAGGCCTGGAAGCTGATGGCGGCCGTAAGGCCCGTGGCACTAAAGGCGGCGAGGTCGGACTTTGCGCGGGCAGCTGTAGTCAGGCCGCGAACGGCAAAGAGCATAAACAGGATGAGCACGGCGCCGCCGCCCAAAAGGCCCATCTCCTCGCCGATAGCCGAGAAGATAAAGTCGGACTCGACGACAGGGATGTTGTTGGCCATGCCGTTGCCGATGCCAACACCGACCAGACCGCCGTCGGCGAGCGAGAAGAGCGACTGGACGATCTGGTAGCCCTGGCCCTGGGCGTCCTTAAACGGATCGAGCCAAACCTGGAAACGCACCTGAACGTGAGACAGGAACTTGTAGGCGCCCACGGCTCCGACGGCTAAGAGCGCAAGGCCGATAACGACATACGAAAAGCGCCCCGTGGCAACGTAGAGCATCAGCAAGAAGATGGTGTAGAACAGCACGGCCGAACCCAGATCGCGTTCGAAGACGACGACGAGCAGGCACACACCCCACACGGCAAACAGCGGCAGCAGCAGTCGCAGGCGAGGGATCTTAAAGCCCAGGATCTTGCGGTTGGAGATGGAGAGCAGCTCGCGGTTCTCGGCCAGGTACCCGGCCAGGAACAGCACGATAAAGACCTTGGCGAACTCGCCGGGCTGGATGGTAAAGCCCGCGATGCGAATCCAGAGCTTGGAGCCCGAGATCGTGGTGCCGATAAAGATAGGCAGCATCAGCAGAATGATGCCGATGATGCCAAAGGTGTACTTGTAGCGCATGACCACGTCGAGGTTTTTGACTAGTGCAAGCGTTCCCACCATGAGCACCACCGAGACAAACAGGATGATGAGCTGTGAGATGGCGAGAGCGGGGGCGAGACGCGTCACGAACGTGATGCCGATGCCCGAAAGTATAAATACGATGGGTAGGATGGCGGGGTCGGCACCGGGCGCCAAGATGCGCACGGCAATGTGGGCCGCGGCGAAGGCGGCAAAGAGGCCGATCGGTACGGCGAGCGTCTCAAAGGAGATGGCAGCGCCCGCGGTGAGCACGTACATCGCATACAGCAGGATGACGGGGAACGCCGAGGCGATGAGCAAGAGCAGCTCGGTGTTGCGGCGACTCATAAGCGGCACTCCCTTTCTAATTCTTATCGGAGGCTTCGGCCTCGGCGGACTGTTCGGCGGTTTTCTCGGAATCTGATTCGGAGGTCGATCCCTGATTGGTGTTGTCGCGAATCGTTTGCGCGTCGATCACCTGGCGGGTCTGCTCCTCGTCGATCTGGTGGCGGTACTTGGATATCGTGTCCTGCGCATCGTCAACACTTGTTTGCGGAATACCCGCCTTGAGGCGGTTTTGCGTGTCTTCGGGCAGGTCGGATAGCTTGATGCTGGTTTCGCTCTCGAGCCAGTGGAGCTTGAGTCCGAGCGGCTTGCCGGGCAGGCCGCGCCAGACGGCGACATTGCCCTGGTAGGTACCCAGGTAGTACGAGCCGGTGACACCCGTGTAGGCCCAGATGCCAGCTGCCAGCACAAAGACGAGGGCCAGGATGGCGGCGATAGTAATGTTGCGGCGACGCACGCGCTGCGCCTCGCGCATAACGCCATCGTCAACCAGGTCAACGACTACTACGGTCACGTTGTCGTGGCCGCCGGCGGCAAGCGCCGCGTCCACTAGGTTGTCGACGCAGATTTGCGCGGTTGAGGACTGCGTGGCGATGTTCTCGATATCGCTATCGGGAATCATGCTCGAAAGGCCGTCGGAGCACAGGATCAGACGGTCGCCTTCCTCGATATGCAGAGTGAAGTGGTCGGCATACATAGCGGGGTCCGAGCCCAGCGCGCGGGTGATGACCGAACGGTTGGGGTGGACGCGAGCCTCATCTGCCGTGATCTCGCCGGCGTCCACGAGCTCCTCCACGTAGGAGTGGTCGCGGGTCACGCGGATGAGCGTGCCCTCGTGGAGCAGGTAGGCGCGAGAGTCACCCACGTGGGCGATGGCGAGCGTGTCGTTTTCGATATAGGCGCAAGTGGCTGTGCAGCCCATGCCGGGCTTGCCCAGGCCATTCAGGGCCGCCTCGATTACGGCAGCGTTGGCGGCCTCGACGGCTGCCGCCAGGCGTGCGGCGTCGGCAGACTGAGGAGCTGTCTTGGCGATGGTCTCGACAGCGATAGAAGAGGCCACCTCGCCGGCAGCGTGACCACCCATGCCGTCGCATACGCAAAAGAGCGGCGACTGCACCAGGTAGGAATCCTCATTGTGCGGGCGCACACAGCCAACGTCGGAGCGGGCGCCCCACATGAGTTGCGTGGTGGTACCGGCATCATAGGTCGAGTCGGTCTCGATGCGCTCCTCGGTCAGGGGCTCAAAGCTCATGGTCGACCCGGGGTCTTTGAGCTTGGCCTCAACGGCGGCAACGTCGATCTCTGCTGTGTCACCGGGAGAGACGGTGTCGGTCTCGGCGTTTGATTCAGAATCGCCGGTGTCCGGGGAGCCGGGCTCCTCGGACACGCGGGCGGTCGACTCGTCGTCTTGCGGGCTGACGTCTATAGGCTCGGGCGCCGGCGTAGACGCGGGCGCAACCTCGGATGCCGGGGCTATGGGAAACGCCGGCGCGGCGGGCTCGGGTGCTGCAAACACCGCAGCGCTCTCGTTGATTGCCGCGGCGACGGGTTCTGCAAAGTGAGCCGGCGCCGGGGTTGCTTCGGGCGCTGTGGGCTGTTCCGCAGCATGTGCGCCGATGGGCGCTGCTGCGGCATCCTCTTCGCCCTCGTTATCGGCGAGATCCGAAATATCATGCGTTACATGCGAAAGAGGCAGGGAGAACACGGTATCCTCGGGCTCCACGGGTGTGGAGTCCGCCGGAGCGGCGTGGGCCGGTGCAGCTACGGCGGCAGCCGGTGCCTCGGTCATGGTTGCGGACTTGTTCTCCTCGTCGATCATCGACGGTTCACCTTCATGACCACGTCGCCAATCTGGACTTCGTCGCCCTCACGCAGCGTCGCGGGCTCCACGAGCTGGCGGCCGTTGACGAGCGTGCCGTTAAGCGAGTTGAGGTCCTCGATGATGAGCGCCGGGCCCTGCAGCGAAAAGCGCGCATGCGAGGCCGAGACAAACGGCTCGTTGATGCAGATGTCCGAAGACGGCGAGCGGCCGACGATGACGGGGCCGAGCATGTCTACGTGGATGCCGCGGATGCCGCGCGGACCCTTGTCCACATCGATCGTCCAAATGGCCGAGTCGCGGCGCTGTCCGCGCACAAGTCCCACGCCGGTCTTCATGACGGCGAACAGGAAGATATAGAGCAGGGCGACCAGGACGATGCGGCCTGCAAAAAGGACGATATCGATGTTCATAAGAGACTATCCCCTAAATTCAAAGGTGCTCAGGCCAAACGTCAGCAAATCGCCGTTGCGCAGCGGGCAGCGCGTAATGCGGCGGTTGTTGACGAGCGTGCCGTTGGTGGAATTGAGGTCCTCGATCGACCAATCCGAGCCCGTAAAGGTGAGCTGGGCGTGGCGGCGCGACACGTTGGGGTCGCGCAGGGCAATGTCGGAAACTGAGCGCTCGCGACCGATGGTCACCTGTGCGGAGGTGATGCTATGGCTCTCGCCGCTCACGACATCGACGAGCTGGGCGAGCGGGCGCTGCGGGGCGCGAGTGCTCGCCATGTTGGAGGCGATGCCGGCTGCGGCACCTAGGCCCACGGCGGCACCGGTCGCGGCGGCTCCGCCCATGCCGGCAAGCGCGTCGCGCGAGACGGTCTGCGGCACCGGGATAGGAGCGGAGGGGTCGGGGACGCTAGGCGCGAAGGGATCTGCCACGGCAAGCGGGTCGGGAGCGGCGGCGCGAGGCGTCGGCTGCTGCTGGGGCATGGCGGCGGGGCGCTGCTGCTGCGGGGCAGCAAACTGCTGCTGGCCGGCGCGCGGGGCGCTGGCGGCACGGCTTGCCGCGGAGTTGTTCTGGCCCAGGCCGTTTTGATAGGCGCGCTCTTCTTCGTACAGGCGGCCGAGCGTGGGGGCATCGACGTTCTCGGCAAAGACCGAGAACTTGCCGGCGCGCAGCTGCGGATCGATCATAAAGCGCACGAGGGGCTCGCCGACAAAGACATAGCGGCGCTTTTCGGCCTGCGCCTTCACAAACTCGCGGACCTCGCGCGAAAGCTCGGGGTAGAACGGGGCGAGCATGGGATCGTCGTCGGCGGCGATAAGGATGGTATAGAGTGCCGGCGCCGTGTTGACGCCGTTGATCACCAGAGTCTGATCCTCCATGTCGCGAGCGGCCTGCTTGGCAAGCTTCTTAAAGGAGAACGGGGCACGGGTGGCACCGAAGATGCCGGCCACGTGGTCCTCGAAGATGTTCAGGAAGTTCACGAAAGATCACTCTCCGTATAGGTTCTTTGGTATCCGAGCAAATATAGGCATATCCCAACGATTATAGAGGATAGGGTTCCCGCAACCGCCGCCTTGGCGACGACCGCGGCTGCAAGGCTGGCAATTTCCATATGGTGTGCAAGACAGGACGCCGCTGCGCAGCCGATGCCGGTGACAGCTATGGCGGCGATTGCGGCAAGGTTTGAGCCCTGATCGACACGCTTGGCATGGGCATTGAGCAGCGCGGATGACGCTGCGGCAGTTGCCGCGACCAGCACAAAGGCAGCCCAAAGGAGCGGGTCTCCCAGCGCTGCGGCAACGTTACCGAGCCCCAGCACGCCTCCGGCTGAAAGCGCGACCGTGGCCAGACGGGCAAAAAGCGCGCCCATGCCCGTTGCCGCGGCGGCGCTTGCCGGGCCGAGCCAAAATGACGCGACGCCGGCGGCGACCCCAGCTGCCAGGAAGGTATTGCCGGTCAGACAGCCAAGCGCGAGTGCACAGGTGAGCGTGGCGCTCGCGGCAGTCTCGGTGCGACCCCAGGCGATCCACCAACCGGACATGGCGGCGGCAAAGATCACCGCGACGGGCAGCATCGACAGGATGCCCTGTGCCTGCATGGTGGCGTTGGCCATGAGCACCAAAAAGCCCACAGCCGAGATGGCCGAGCCGATCTGGGGGGCCAGGCCAGCCGCCGCTCCGATCGCGATAGCCGCAATGACCAGGCCGGGAAGCGCCGCGACCCCGGCCGTTTGCATCAGCAAAAAGCTAAAGGTGCCGCACGTTAGCGCCGAGATAGTGCGCATGGTGTAGTCGCGCGCATGGCTCCAGCACGTGCCCGCCCAGCCGAGTGCGGGGTCGACCTCGATGGCGTCGTCCTCGTAGTGCGACGGCTCGATATCGTCGAGTTCCTGCTCGTCATCCGAAAGTTCGCCAACCATTTGCTCCAGGCTGCGACGGCCTTCGCGCACGCTGCCCAGACCGGCAAGGAGTTGGTCGCAAAATGCCTCGATGCTGTTGGGGCGGTCCTGCGGCATGGGGGAGAGCGCGCTCATGAGCGCGGCCTCGGCTCCCGGGGGAAAGTGTGGTATCAGCTCGCTGGGATAGGTGGCGCCGCCGATGATGCGGTCGAGCGAGTCGGCGGGCGTGGCCGCCATAAAGGGAGCGCTGCCGCACAGGCCCTCGTAGATCACACAGGCGAGGGCAAAGACATCGGCGCGCTCGTCGACCGTGCCGGTCTCGATATCGAGCTGCTCGGGTGGCATGTAGCCGATGGTGCCGCCGCGTGAGCCGCCAAAGCCACCGGCGGACGACAGTCGCGCCATGCCAAAGTCGGTGAGCTTTACATTGCCCGAGTGGTCGATGAGCACGTTGGCGGGCTTAATGTCCAGGTGGAGTACGCCATTACTATGGGCGAAGGTGAGTGCCTGGCCCAGGGCATCGGCAATGGCCGCGGCCTCGTCAAAGGTAAGTGAGTGGCCGTCCACGCGGTGCAAAAACTCGGCCAGCGACATGCCATCGACATATTCCATAACCAGGTAGGCATAGGCTGTGTCGTGTGTAAAGTCGATGACCTGCACGATGTTGGGATGTTGAAGCATGGCGGCAGTGTGCGCCTCGCGCAGGACATCCATGATGTCGCTGGCGGGCATGCCGGCGCCGTTGATAAGGGGGATGCGTTTAATGGCGACGCGGCGGCGCAGGTGCGTGTCGCGGCAGATCTCGATGGAGCCAAAACCGCCAGTCGCAAGTGTCTCGAGCGGCTGGTACCGCTTGAGCAGCTCGCGAGAGCTGGTGCCCTCCAAGGGAACGTCCGGCGAGAACCGGGCGGTATGTTGCGAGAAAAGCGGCATGGCCAACCCTCGTGCGTTTAAAGTTCGTTTGCGAGCGGCGGGCGCGGAGCCGAGCCGTTCGCGGTGGCATAGATGCTGCTAGTGTAGCACGCTCGGGTGCATGGGGAGGATAGCGGGATGCGAGGTTGCCTGTCTGGCTTGGCCTTAGCGCTTCTTCTTGTTCTTCTTCTGCTTGCGCTTGGTCTCCTGGGGCTTGTCGCCCTGTTTGGCTTCGGCAGCGGCCTTCTCGGCCTTCATCTTCTTGCGCTTGGTCTCGATGTGGAGTTTTTTGTTGATGCGCGCCTTGAGGAAGGGACCGAACTGCTCGGCATCGCCGCGGACAAAGGTGTCCTTAGGGATCGTCACGCCCTGGTCGGCGAACATGGCCACAAAGATGCGCTCGCCGTCGAGCACGTGGTCGAGCTTTTCAAACGGGAAGAACTGCGACTTGCCGCTCTTGCCCCAAACCATCAGGCCGTCCTCGTTGGCGGCGACGCGGCGATAGCGGCCACCCATGGACTCGTCGGCCTCGACGGCGTCGATAAAGTCGCGGGCGAGGGTGTGGTGCAGGTTTTTGCTCCACCAGGCCAAAAAGGCGCCGAATACGATCAGGACGACGCCAAACTTGATCCAGTTGCCGCCGGCCACCAGCATGCCGATGCCGATGAGCGCGGCAATTGCCGCGGCGACATACAGCGAGCCGCGACGCCTGGGCGAGGCGACCAGGCGGGCGAAGTCGGTGACCAGGTCGTTTTCGTACTGGTACTCGTTGAGGTACAGGATGCCGTCGTCGGCTGAGGCCTGCGTTTCGAGCGCGACCTCGACCTGGTCGGCTGCTTCGGAGGGAACGAGGTTGCTCTCTG
>CAVALS010000024.1:0-4605 GCA_963589385.1 Bacteroidaceae bacterium | reverse complement strand
ACTGGGGAAAAGGTTTTGGGAAGGGCTTGGAAGGGCTCTCGATTCGAGCCCTCACCTTAGCAATTTGATTATTTGGCACTATAATCACCATAGGGATGCGCATAACGTTGCGCTTAATCAAGAGGAGAAAACGTATGGGTCTGTTTGACATGTTTAAGAAGAAGGCTGAGCCTGCCGCTGCTGCAGCTCCCGCTTCCATCTCTGCTTCTGCCGGCGCCGACGTGCTGTGCTCGCCCGTCAAGGGCAAGGTCATCAAGATGGCCGACGTGCCCGATCCCGTCTTTGGTGGCGAGGTTCTGGGCAAGGGCTGTGCCGTGTGGCCCGAGGATGATCTGGTCTACGCTCCCTGCGACGGTAAGGTGACTGTCACCATGGGTCACGCCGTGGGTCTGCAGTCCGATAGCGGCATCGAGGTTCTGGTGCACGTTGGCGTCGACACCGTCAACATGAACGGTGATGGCTTCGAGGGCTTCGTCAAGGCCGACGACGTTGTGAAGGCTGGTCAGCCCATACTCAAGATCGACCGCGCCAAGATCGCCGCTGCCGGTTACAAGGACTGCGTCGTGGTGGCCGTGTCCAACACCGCCGAGTTTGCTGACGTCGAGCTCGCCGTCGAGGCCGAGTCTGCCGTCGCCGCCGGTGACGCCATCGTTAAGGTCGTCCGCAAGTAAACTGCGGCATCCAAAGGCTGTGCGAGGGTGGTCGGGTTTTCCGGCCACCTTTTTTATTGCACCGCGGGAAAGCGTTTTATTGCACGTTGGGCGGGCTTGCAAACCGTTCGGACGCTAAAACGAACCGACCGCGCCTTCGCGTTGCCGAGGGTGTTCATAAGTGGATAGTATGGGCTTACTTATTACAACGTGTGCCGCGTCCGGGAAGCGCGGTGCCGCTCATTGGGAGGAACAACATGAAAAAGAAGCTGCTGCTCGCGCCCCTCATGGCCGTCTTGGTCGCATGCGTGGTCGTGCTTTCCGGCTGTGGAGGTCCTTCGGTTGAGGAGCTCATTACCGAGGATCTTACGACGCAGTTTGACGAGGTCAAGAACGGTGGCGACGACTTCCTCTCTGGTCTGGAGGAGGCTTCGGGCGACGAGTTCGAGCAGCTGGGTATCGATCCCAAGGAGTATGCCAAGACCTATCTCGAGGGCTTTGACTACAAGATCGGCGACGTGACGGTCGACGAGGACAAGGGTGTCGCGACCGCCGAGGTCTCCATCACCTGCAAGTCTATGAACAAGATCGTCGAGGACTTCTCCACCCAGTATCAGGAGAAGGTCGCCGCGCTTGATACGGTTCCTTCCGATGACGAGCTGTACAAGATGGCCGGTCAGGTTATGGTCGATGTGACCAAGGCCACCGAGCCCAGGAAGACCACGGTTATCTTCAAGTACACCTGCAACGACGACGGCGAGTGGTCTGCCGACGACTCCGTCAACTCCGAGATGATGGATGCAATGCTGAGCTAGTTCGTTGCGGCGTTTTACCAAACGCCGCAACTGCTCGACGCTGCAAACGCCCCTAAGCGGCAATCTGACGTTCAATTTCAAGGGCGCGACCAGAAGGTCAGCGCCCTTTCATTTCACGTCACCTTGCTCGCTTAGGGGCGTTTTCGCTGTCCGCCCTCTACCTGCGTCGTTGCCATGGTGGTCATTGGGGCGGCAGTTGGGGACACTCCTTGTGCCCGCGTTGCATCGAGTGCTTGGGAAACCGCGACCCGGTTTTTGGCCGAATAGTGGGTCGCATTTTCCGGATGGGGTGGGTTGCGGAAAGTGCGACCCGGAATATTGCTCTGAAACGGGATGCCGTTTCTCCGACGCGCCTCAAACGGAAAGCGCATCCCATTCCGGAGCTCCAAAACGGGATGCGCTTTCCGCGCGGAAGAATTGTCGCAGCTGCGTTAAGCAGTGTCGCTCGTTACTCGCCCAGAATCAGCGCCGCGAGCTCTGCCTGGGTGTCCACCACGTAGTCGGCGCCGGCGGCTTCCAGCTCTGCGCGGCCGCGGAAGCCCCAGCTGACGCCCGCGCTCTTAAGGCCGGCGTTGTGGCCGGTCAGGATATCGACATTGGAATCGCCCACATAGAGCGTGGTTGCCGGATTGGCACCCAGCTCCTCCATCACATGTAGCGTGACGGGTGCTTCGGGCTTGGGCGGAAACGCATCGACACGGCCCTGTACCAGCGCAAAGCGCTCGGAACCAAAATACTTCTCGATAAGCGGAGCCGCCGAGATGTGGTCCTTGTTGGTGAGCACGGCAAGCTGCACGCCCGCGGCACGCAGGCGGTCGAGCATCTCGATTGTGCCGGCATAGGGGGCGGTGTGGTCCTCCTTGTGCTCGCCGTAGTAAGCCCTAAACTCGGCAAGCGTCTGCTCAAACATACGGCCGTCGCCCGCATACTCGGCAGGCATAAAGCGCTCAACCAGCTTGAGCATGCCGTTTCCCACCTTGTAGCGGTACTCGTCAACGGCAAACGTGGGCCAGCCGTGCGCCTCGCAGGTATGGTTGCCGGCGGCCGCCAGGTCCTCGAGCGTGTTGAGGATGGTGCCGTCCAGATCAAAAATCACATGGGAAAAAGCTGCTGCCATGAAAGCTCCCGTCATTGGGTTTCAAAACGCACCTCATAATACTGGGCATGCGTGCCGGGCATGTTTGGAATCTGAATATCTTTAATAGCCCTGAGCCTTTGTCGTTAGCAAATCCTCGGCAGCTGCTCTCCTACGAGCATGTCGAGGATGCGGGGCGAGCCCCAGCCGGTGCGCACGCGCACGGCGGGATGGGCGCCCTCGGCAAGTGGCAGCACGCGGCCGATGATGGCGGCATTCTCGCCGTAGCGGGCGGCGCGCATGGCGCTCAGCGCGGCATCGGCTTGCTCGGCCGGCACGACGGCAACCATCTTGCCCTCGTTTGCCACCTGCAGCACATCGTAGCCGAGCATCTCGCAGGCTGCCTGCACGTCGGGGCGCACGGGCACATCGTCCTCGTCGATCTCCATGGCAACGCCGCTGGCCTGCGCAAACTCGTTGAGCGTCGAGGCCAGGCCACCGCGCGTGGGGTCGCGGAAGCAGCGTGTGTCGGGTGCTGCGGAAAGCACATCGGCAATCAGGTGGTTGAGCGGCGCGGCGTCGCTTTCGATCGTGCTCGAAAACGCCAGACCCTCGCGTTGGCTCATGATAGCGATGCCGTGGTCGCCCAGTGTACCCGAGACCAGGATGACATCGCCGGGCTGGCAGTTTGCGCCGCTGAGCGCCACGCCCGCAGGCACCTCGCCCACGCCGGCGGTATTGATATAGACGCCGTCGGCCCCGCCGCGCTCGACCACCTTGGTGTCGCCCGTGATTATGGACACGCCCGCCTCGTGCGCCGTCTCGGCCATCGTCTGCACAATCTGGCGGAGCCTATCCATGGGATAGCCCTCTTCGAGGATAAAGCCGCACGACAGGTAGCGCACGTTGGCACCCGAGGTCGCGACGTCGTTGACGGTTCCGCACACGGCGAGGCGGCCGATGTTGCCACCGGGGAAGAACTGCGGCGAGACTACAAAGCTGTCGGTCGACATGGCGATGCGCCCGCTCGCGGACAGCGCGGCGACGCCGGCATCGTTGCCTTCGAGCAGCTCGGACGACCCAAAGGCATCCAAAAAGACCTCATCGATGATGCGTTTCATCATCTGGCCGCCGGAGCCGTGGCCCAGCAGGACGGTGCTATCGGTAACGCTATGGGACATATCGAAAACTCCAATCGTGGGTGGTGCCAGTGTGCGGGTGCGTCCGGACTAGTTACGGTAGCGGTAGTAAGCCGCGCAGCTGCCCTCGGAGCTCACCATGCACGGGCCGACGGGGTGCTCGGGCGTGCAGGTGCGGCCAAAGAGCGGGCAGCTGCTTGGCGTAATGGCCCCGCGCAGCACGTCGCCGCAGCGGCATCCACGCGGCTCGACCGTCGCCTCAACGGGCACGTCAAAGCGAGCACGGGCATCAAAACGCAAGAACTCGGGGCGGATTGCGAGGCCCGAGTTGGCAATCGGCCCCAGACCGCGCCATGTGGTGCCGCACGGCTCAAACACCTGCTCGACCAGTTGGCGCGCCACGGGGTTGCCGTTCGCATTGACACCGCGGCGGTAGGCATTGTCGATCGCGGGCCTGTCCTCGACAACCATCTGGACCAGCATGCAGATGCCTTGCAGGATATCGACCGGTTCAAATCCCGTGACCACGCCCGGGGTATCGAACTCGTCGACCAAAAAGCTAAAAGGCGCCAAGCCCGTGATGGTGGCGACGTGCCCCGGCAGGATAAAACCGTCGATGGCGGTCTCGGGATCGTTGGCGATGGCGCGCAACGCCGGCGGCGTGGTCTTGTGGGCGCAATAGACCGAGAAGTTCTGGAGTCCGCGTGCATCGGCCTCCAAAATGGCGGCGGCGATGGTGGGCGTCGTAGTCTCAAAGCCCACGCCCATAAAAATGACCGGGCGATCGGGGTTTTGCTCGGCAATGTCGAGCGCGTCGAGCGGGGAGTACACAATGCGAATATCGCGCCCCGCCGCCTTTTGCGCAGAAAGTGAGGTGGACGATCCGGGCACGCGCATCATGTCGCCAAAGGTGGTGATGATGGCGC
>CAVALS010000023.1:0-3326 GCA_963589385.1 Bacteroidaceae bacterium | reverse complement strand
CATTACACCATGAAGCAGTGGGGCCAGACGCCCGATCAGATCGACCCCTCGATCACCGGCCGCGTTCCCGTCTTTGTGGGCGATGATGACCGCTACTTCCCGCAAGCTCCCTTCCAGGGCATGCCGCAGGAGGGCTACACGGCGCTCTTTGAGCACATGCTCGACCACGACCTGATCGACGTGTTCTGCGACGTGGACGCCCGTGACCTCTTTGAAATCGACGACACCACCGTCAAGATCGACGGCAAGGTCTATGGTGGCGAGATCGTCTACACCGGTCCACTCGACGAGCTGTTCAACCTCGACTTGGGTGCGTTGCCGTACCGCACGCTCGATATGAAGTTCGAGACGCTCGATATGGACCAGTTCCAGCCCGTGGGCACTGTCAACTACACCACGAGCGAGGACTACACGCGCATCACCGAGTTCAAGAACATGACCGGTCAGGTCCTGCCCGGCAAGACCACCATCATGAAGGAGTACTCCAAGGCCTATACGCCCGGCTCGGGCGAGACGCCGTACTACGCCATTCTTGAGCCCGAGAACCGTGAGCTCTATGAGCGCTATCTTGAGCGCGTCCAGAACCTGACGAACTTCCACCCGGTGGGTCGTCTGGCCGAGTATCGTTACTACGATATGGACGCCGTGACCAATTCTGCCCTCGATCTTTCGGATGAGATTATCGCCTGCCATGCATAAAGTCATAACATTCGGTATTCCCTCGTATAACGCCGCCAAGGACATGGACCATTGCATCACCTCCATCTTGGAGGGGAGCAATTACGCTACCGATATCGAGATTATCGTGGTGGACGACGGCTCCAAGGACGAGACGGCCGATAAGGTCGATGAGTGGGAGGCACGTTATCCTGGAATCATCCGCGCGGTGCACCAGGAGAATGGCGGTCACGGTATTGCCGTCCTTTCGGGTCTGCGCGAGGCGCAGGGCACCTACTACAAGGTTGTCGACTCGGACGACTGGCTTGACGGCGCTGCCCTTTCGACCATGCTGTCGATTCTGCGTGACTTTGAGGAGCGCGACCAGCGCGTTGACCTGTTTATCTCGAACTACGTGTACGAGAAGGTTTACGAGGGCACGCATACCGCTATTGGCTACAAATTTGCCCTGCCGCGCAAAAAGATCTTTTCCTGGGATCAGATCGGTCATTTCCGCCTGGACCAGAACCTTCTCATGCACAGCCTGTGCTATCGCACGGATGTGCTGCGCGAGTCCAACCTTCCCATGCCGCCGCACACGTTCTATGTGGACAACATCTACGCCTACGTGCCGCTGCCGCGTTGCAAGACCATGTACTACGCCGACATCGACCTCTACCGTTACTTTATCGGTCGCGAAGGCCAGAGCGTCAACGAGGCAACGATGGTCAAGCGTCTGGACCAGCAATTCCGTGTTACGCGTATCATGATGGATTCGTACCACCTGTACAGCGATGTTGAGTCGTCGCGCCTGCGTTCGTACATGATGGGCTATTTCACCATGATGATGGCGATCTGCTCGGTGCTCACCAAGCTTTCCGAGGAAGATTGCGCCGACGAGCGCCTAAAGACGCTGTGGAATGATTTGAAGGCCTACGACGAGCGCATGTATCGTCGTGCCCGCTACGGCGTGGTCGGGTTCTTCACCAATCTGCGCGGACGGGCCGGAGACAAAACCACACTCGGCCTATACCGTCTTGCCTCAAAGATCTTCAAATTCAACTAGCTGCCGAGTAATCGCTGCTGATAGGTTGACTGGGCCCCTTGGCCTTTAGTTTGCTACTGCGAACAGTCCTGCTCGCACGGAAAGCACATTAAGTGCTTTCCGGCTCGTGCGGAACTTGTATCAAACTAAAGGCCAAGGGGCCTCTGCAATAAGAATCGATTGTCAGGTTATTTGAATTTGAAGATCTTCGACGCGCGGTACACAGGGGCCTGGGCTGAAAAGAATTAGGTTGGAAGTCGGTCGGAGGCGGGCGGGCATTACGTTTGTCGCGAGTTCCGCATGCAAAGAAGGCCACTTAATGTGGCCTTCGTCTTGCATAGGACTGTAGAGCAGCAAACGTAATGCCCGCCCGCCTCCGACCGACGGTCGAGTGGACTACTTTGCGGCGCCGGGGATGCCGTGGGAGGTTTTGGCGGTTTTGGCTCCGTTTACGATGGCAGTTTCCAGGGCCCTTACTGCGAGCATGCCCAGCAGGTCTAGGGGAACGGCGGCGCTTGTCCGGGCGCCCAGTTTGCCGCTGGCGAGGGTGTAGATGGTGTCGCCGTCGTTGGTGGTGTGTGTGGGACGGATGGCGTGTGCGTAGGCGTCTGCGGCCATCTGGGAGACCTTGGTGGCTTGTGCCTTAGTGAGTTCCACGTTGGTGACGATGCAGCTGATGGTGGTGTTGGTGCGGTCGAGCGGCATCTGCATGGATCCGGCGGCGGCAAAGGCTGCGAGTTCCATGTCGACGATCTGGTCGCTATCGGCTGCGGCGCGCATACCGGCGACCCACTCGTCGGTGAAGGGGTCGACGACGTTGCCGCAGGCGTTGACCGAGACCACGGCGCCCACCTTGACGGGGCCGAGCGCCACGGCAGCAGTTCCAAGGCCGGCCTTCATGCAGGTGGCAGGCCCCATGAGCTTGCCTACAGTGGCGCCGGTGCCGGCGCCCACGTTGCCCTGCTCGAGCGTGGCGGGGGTGTGGTCGAGCGCTTCGCGCACGGCGGCGATGCCGGCCTCAATGTCGGGGCGCACGGTCGGGTCGCCATAGGCGAGGTCGAAGATACAGCTGGAGCACACGATGGGCACCTGCGTGGGGCCGACGGGAAGGCCGATGCCGCGGCTCTCAAGCTCGCGAGCGACGCCGCTTGCAGCCTCGAGGCCAAAGGCCGATCCACCCGAAAGGCAGACGGCGTGGACCTTGTCGACGGTGTTCTCGGGTCGCAGCAGGTCGGTTTCGCGCGATGCTGGAGCACCGCCGCGAACGTCAACGCCGCCGGTGGCGCCCTCGGGTGCCACGATTACGGTGCAACCGGTGCCGGCCTCCTCGTCCGTATAGTTGCCATAGCAAAAGCCATCGACATCGCAGACGTCAATGGCCTCGAGCAGTGTATCCATGTTTAACTCCTATCGGTTTTCCGCCGCGCCTTGTGCCCGGTCGGGATCCGTACGGTACGCCAAAATTGTAGGCGCCGGGGGATACCCAGCGCCAGATGCAATTACGAGAGTTTTTGAATCGCGCGCGCGACGCGGGCGATGGGTAGGCCCACCACGTTATAGAAGTCGCCCGAAATATCGTGCACGAGCATGCGTCCTCCTGTGCCCTGAATGCCGTAGGCGCCGG
>CAVALS010000022.1:0-7174 GCA_963589385.1 Bacteroidaceae bacterium | reverse complement strand
ACACGGGTTATTCCCGACTCGAGGTATTCGACCCGTCCGTCGATGCCAGCCGCGCTCCTGAAGACGGGCAAAGCACAAAGAACCATCAACGCAACAACGGCAACACAGAGCGACCTGGAGGAGAGGAGCGACCTAAAGATTGCCTTCGAGATTTTGAGCATATTCATCGCCAACCTTAACCTCATCCAGTCGGAACAGAGGGGCCGAACAAAATGCTCGGCCCCTCCTCGCATCTAGTAGGTGCTATAGACAAATTGCCATTTATCAGTTGTGCCAAGAACACCACAGGAGCACATTGCAGCGAGGCGGGATTCCCTATGATGCGCGGATCGGCGATAGCCATTTCGGTAGGAGATCGTCTTGTAAGAGATTTGAACATCGAGATGCTGTGCCCGCTTACGCCGCGAGGACAGCTGTAGCTCCAGTAGGTATCGACGACGTCGTCCGTATACCCGAGGGGCTCAACGAGGGCACACTGGCTGCTCTCCTGGGAAGGAGGCATCGGGGTATCCGCAAAAGCGGGGGCTCCCGGCAGCAACAGACAAAGAGCGAGGCCGAGGAAAACCAAGAGCTTACACGACTTAACAGTACTGAACATAATCCTCTCCAATCTAGAGGGGTTTCGGTTGCAGCATGCTGTGATTACTTGCCGGCAAAGTCAATTTAACATAAACTGTTAAAAAGTAACCTGAGTTTTTTAAATTCTTCGGAGGTTATTATGAGTTCCGACAATCGCACTCCCCGGCTTCATTCCTTCCGCATCGCATGTGCGATAGCCTCTGCGACCCTTTGCGCCACCGCCATCGCACAAGTGGCGTTCTCCTTAAAGCCAGCAATCGAAGTGCTCGACAACCCTGTAATTGCAGACTCCCCCGCGTATCCAGCCCTTGCGATCTCGACATTGGTCCCTGCCGTCATCGGTATCGCTACGACCATCCTCAGCGCCGTTCTCGTGTGGACGATCAAGAGCGGAGACCCCTTCAAGAAAGGGTCTGCGACATGCTTGAAGGTACTCGGCATTCTCTTCGTTGTTCAAGCTGCCACCAGCCTCTACGCCGGCTCACTCAAAACCTCCGTTTCGATGTTTGGCGGCGAGGGGGCCGTCGGCGCCCAAGAGATCGCTTCATCATTCGATTGGACCTCTCTGGTTCTCGGCATCGTCCTGTTCATGCTTTCCCAGCTCTTCTTGTACGCCCGAGAGCTGTACCTCGACTCCGACGAGATTGCGTAAGGAAACGCCATGCCCGTAATTGTTCGCCTCGACAAGATCATGGCCGAGCGAAAGATTTCCTCGAACGAACTTGCCGAAAGGATTGGAACCACGCCCGTGAACCTGTCCCGTATTAAAAAAGGGCATATTCGCGGCATTCGCTTCAACACACTCGAGCAGCTATGCCTCGCCCTTCGTTGCCAACCCGGAGACCTTCTCGAAGTCATGAGCGAAGAGGATGCCCGAAAGGAGTTCGGACTCGATTGGTCCGCCGAGGATTAGAGGGCGGTCGTACTCGCCCTGCACACGGGGATGCGAATCGGCGAGGTCTGCGGCCTTCGGTGGTGCGATGTGGATTTCGAGACGGGCCTGATCTCGATCAGACACTCGGTGGCGTACGCGAAGGGAATGGGTTCGTTCATCAAGGACACCAAGACCCATGACGCCAGGGGTATCCCCATCGACCCGGTCGGCCTACTCCCCTTCCTGAAGGAGACCCACGAGATCGACTGCGGAAAGCTGCGCTTGCGCGGCCTTACCGGGGCGGTCGAGATCGGGGACTGCTACATCCTGTCGGAGCCGGGCGCGACCTTCGCGACGACAAGCTATATCCGCAGGGCGTTCAAGACGTTCTCGGAGACCAACGGCCTCATGGGCACCAACGACGAGCTGATCACGTTCCACGGCCTTCGCCACACGTTCGCAACGCAGTGGATCCGCCAAGGCGGCGATATCAAGGCGCTCCAATCGATCCTCGGCCACAAGGACGCCATGGCGACGCTCAACGTCTACGCCGACATCGAGCCCATCTCCAAAATCCATAACATGCTGCGCGCCACGCCGTGCCTTTGGCGCGGGCACCTCGGGCCGAGGGTCGATCCGGGTCCCATGTTCCAACAGAGGATCCAGGAGTCCATCGAGACGCTCCAGGCGTTCGGCTACGGCATCACCGAGCCGGACGACCGAAATATCGCCATACGCGACGTGAAGACGAACAGTTGGCTCTAGCTCACCGAGTACGCGGCAGTGCTGGGCCCATCCCAACTGAGGTCACGGTGGTCCGATAGGGGCGCCGCCCGCGGCATGCGCCGCGGAGCGGTATCCCCTACCGAAGGGCGGGGATGCCCTCCGCTTCCAGTTCGGAATCAGCCGTCGGAGGCGTTCGGCTGACTGCGGGAACGGCCTGTCCGCTCAATGTGTTCGGCTGAGATCGGAAATCAACCCAACACGAGCCGGACACGCGCCAGACGGCTCTTCCCCGTGCGGCCTTCCCCCTTACGCTCATGTTGCAGGCATGTAACGCCGCAGCGAGCGCGCCTTTTTTGCGCCAGACAGGTACAATGATGAACACTGTACCGTAGCGGAGCGCCCCGCGCGCGCCGCAATCACGCGAAAGGGTTTCCCATGGCCGAGATCTCGTCCTCCCGTATCGTCATCACCGTCCTTGGCAAGAACCGCCCCGGCATCGTCGCCGGCGTCACCCGTGTCCTAGGCGAGGCCAACGTCGACATCCGCGACATCACGCAGTCCATTATCGAGGACATCTTCACCATGACCATGCTGGCCGATACCGCCGAGTCCAAGCTCGACTTCGCCGAGCTGCAGAAGGCGCTGGCCGAGGCCGGCGAGCTTTCGGGCGTCAACGTGTCCATCCAGCGCGAGGACGTCTTCAACTTTATGTACCGCCTGTAGCGAACAGGCCGTACGGGAACAGGCCGGCGCATCTGCACCCAAGCACGCCGCCCCCACACGGCCCCGAGAGGAGCGCGCATGGCTTACGACGCCAAGAAAATCTACTACCGCTTCGATGACCATCTGAGCCGCCTGGTCTTGGATTATGAGGCGAGCCGCCAGATTTCGCCCGAGAGCGAAAACCTCTACCACGGCATGCCGACTGATCCGTATGACGAGGGTCTGTTCGTCGAGCATAACGTCAAGCGCGGCCTGCGCAACGCCGACGGCTCGGGTGTGGTTGCGGGCCTTACCCGCATCTCGGACGTGCACGGCTACAACAAGGTCGACGGCAAGGTCGTGCCCGACCAGGGCAAGCTCACGCTGCGCGGCTATAGCATCGAGGATCTGGTCAACAATGCCCAGGCCGAGAATCGCTATGGCTACGAAGAAGTCGCCTACCTGCTTATCACGGGTTCGCTGCCCAATAAGGAAGAGCTGGACGGCTTTTGCGAGCGCTTGGGCGCCTTTAGGCATCTGAGCGACGAATACGTCAAAGAGTTCCCCATGACCACGGTGTCGTCGAGCATCATGAACGTGCTCCAGCGCGCCGTGCTGCTGCTCTACGCCTTCGACGCCGAGCCCGACGTGATTACGCCCGAGCATGAGATCGACGTGGCTATTTCCATGCTCGCACGTCTCCCGCGCATCGCCGCCTTCGCACACATGGCCTCGATCGCCAAGCTTCGCGGCTCCGAGGTTCACGTGCCGCACCCCACGCCCGGTCTCTCCACCGCCGAGACCATCCTACAGGTCCTGCGCGGCGGCATGGCGTTCACCCACGATGAGGCGATGCTGCTCGACGTTATGCTCATGCTGCATGCCGAGCACGGCGGCGGCAACAACTCCACGTTTGCCTGCCGCGTGCTGTCCTCCTCGGCCACCGACCCGTATTCCGCCTACGCAGCGGCCATCGGCTCGCTCAAGGGCCCGCGCCACGGCGGCGCCAACGCCAAGGTCGTCTCCATGCACGAGGACATCCGCGCGCATGTCTCCAATTGGGAGGACGAGGACGAGGTCGCAGCCTACCTGGGCAAAATCCTCGACAAGCAGGCCTTCGACGGCACGGGCCTCATCTACGGTATGGGCCACGCCGTCTACACGCTGAGCGACCCGCGCGCCGAGGTGTGCCGCCGTTACGCGCGCACGCTTGCCGCCAAGAAGGACCTGGGCGATGAGTTCGCGCTCATCGAGCGCATCGAGCGCCTGGCACCGCAGGTGATGCGCGACCACGGCATGACTAAGCCCATCTGTGCCAACATCGACCTGTACACGGGCTTTATCTACAAGATGCTCGGTGTACCCGAGACGCTTTTTACGCCGCTATTCGCCGTCGCCCGCATGGCCGGCTGGTCGGCACACCGCATGGAAGAGCTCTTCTGTGCGCATCGCATCATCCGCCCGGCATACCGTCCGGTGATCGAACCGCTGGAGTACAAGCCGCTCGCCGATCGCTAGGACGCGGACCGTTATAGAACCCGAGCGTGGCCAGGGCATCACCGCCCTCGGCCACGCTTTTTATGCCAGTAGAAAGGGCTGCATCGAATGATTGTGTTTTCCGATATGGATGGAACGCTGTTGACGAGCGACAAGCAGATGAGCGACGCCACCTGGGCGATGCTCGACGAGCTTGCGCACCGCGGTATTGAGTTTGTGCCCTGCACGGGGCGCCCGCTGTCGGGCATCTTTGAGCCCATCCTCGCCCATCCCGCCGTGCACTATGCCGTCTGCGCCAATGGCGCCAGTGTCTGGCAGCTCGACGAGGATGCGCCCACCGACACCTCACGTGCTACGCGCATTTTGAGCCGACCGCTCGACCGCGCCATCGCCCACCGCGTCCATAGCATTGCCGCCGGCCATGACGTCACCTTCGATATCTTCGCGGACGGGCAGTGCTTCCTCCCCCGCTCGCTCTACACGCGCCTGGACGAATTCTGCGGCGGCGACCCACACATCGCGGCTTCGCTCAAGCGCACACGAACACCGATCGACATGGATATCGACAGCAAGATCGACGAGGTCGAGACGCTCGAACGCATTGCCATGTACTGGCACGACCCGGCCGATCGCGACGCCATCGCGGCGGCGCTCAGCACGCTCGGAGGCATTGAGGTCACGCGTTCGTACACCATGAATATCGAGGTCATGGGCGAGGGTGCCACCAAGGGAACGGCATTGGCTTGGCTATGCGAGCACCTGGGCGAGCGTCTCGCCGACGCCTGGGCGTTCGGCGACAACATCAACGACATCCCCATGCTGCAGGCAGCGGGCCACGGCATGGCCATGATCAACGGCGAGCCCGAGGACCGCGACGCCGCCGACGCCATCACCGAGTTCGACAACGACCACGACGGCGTCGCCCGAACCATCATGACCGCCCTCGCCTAGTCATTGGCTAGTCAGTGGGGACGTTCTTAAACGACTAGTCGTTGGGGACACTCTTCGCGAAAAGCTGCAAGGACTGTCCCCCACTGCCGGAAGGAAAGGAACGTCCCCATCTGCCGGATTAAGCGAGACTCTCTAGCACGCGACGGAGCTCCTGCTGGACGGCGTGGTCGCGGTTGCAGCCTACGACGCGATCGGCCACTGCCTTGAGCGCGGGGCGCGCGTTTTCCATCGCGCAGCCCGTGCCGACAAAGCGAATAATCTCGTAATCGTTCATCGAGTCGCCAAACGCCATGACCTCGTCGCGCCCAATGCCGTAATGCTCCGCAAGCTGTGCGATGCCCGAGGCCTTCGACACGCCGGGCTGCATGGCGTCAATCCATGCGTTGCCCGAGGGCGCAAAGGTAAAGAGCTGACCAAGTTCGCGCTGCAGTACGTAGGCGCTGTCCATAACGGCACCGTCATCGCAAAAGATACTCGCCTTGATGATATTTACGCTGGGATCGGGCAGCTCCCAAATGCGCTCGGCATTGGGAAGGTCCTTATCGACCTCGCGCACGAACTTGCACTCGTCATCGAGCAAAAAGGACTTGGTTCGGTCAAAGAGCGCAAGATGCAGATTGGGAAACGTCGCGACGGCCTGGGCGAGCTTTCGAATCGCCAGATGCGAATACACCTCGCGGTCTACCATTTTGCCATCGGCAAAGACCTGGGCACCGTTAGCTGCGACAAAGTCCATCTTGTCGCGAACGGGTGCAAAGAACTCGCACAGGCGATCGTAGCGGCGACCTGACGATGCGGCAAAATGCACGCCATGCTCGCGTAGCGCCAGAATCAGTTCGTAGGTCTCGGGAGGCACCTGGCCGTTTTCGTCAAGCAACGTGCCGTCCATATCGGATGCAATCAGTTTAAACATAGAAAAGCTCCCTTCGGGCTTGTTGGAATCGAACGTGTATCCAATTCCAACGTACCCAAAGGGAGCTCAGGTAAGACTCCGCGGGCGCAAACGTTACAAGGACCTGGCAAATAGTTCACGCGCACCAGAGGTCCCGCGGTCCCAGCGTCAGGTAACACATCGAAGAGTGTCCCCAATGACTAGCCGTTTAAGAACGTCTCCGATGACTAGTCGGCGTAGGTGAAGGTGGTGACGTCGAACATGCCCTCGGGGCGGATGCGGAGCGTCGGAATCACCGGCAGGGGCAGGAAGATGATGCCCATGATGGGGTCGAGCGGCGGCTCAATACCCATGGCGCGCGCCTTGACCATAAAGTCGTCGTGCTGCGCAGCAACGTCCTCGGCCGTGCCTTCGCTCATAAGGCCACCGAGCGCCAGCGGAATACGCGCCACGACCTTGCCGTTGCGCACCAGCACGTGGCCGCCCTGGCCCACGGCCTCGACGGCAGCCATCATATCAGCCGCGCTGTCGCCCACCACGCACACGTTGTGCGAGTCGTGGCCGATCGTCGAGGCGATGGCACCGCCCGTGATGGTAAAGCCGCGCACCCAGCCGCGACCGATATGCTTGCCGACCAGGCCCAGGCCAGCGGGGCCGTCGCCATCGGCGCCCTCGGCCTGCAGCGACACGCCGCGGCCGTGGCGCTCGATCAGCATAATGCGGCGCAGGCCCTCGGCACTCTCGGGGCGAGCCATACCCGTGATGGCCTTACCCGGCACCACGTCGATCACGGCCTCGCCCGGCTTAAAGGCATAGTCGAACACGTCGAGCGATAGCTTCGGCAGTTTAACGGAAGCGCGCAGCTCATCGGCAAGGGCCGCAACCTCGGCCATCTCGGGTGCAATCTCGCCCACAAAGGTGCCGTCCTGCGCCACCAGAGCACCGGCGGCATA
>CAVALS010000021.1:0-14512 GCA_963589385.1 Bacteroidaceae bacterium | reverse complement strand
CAAACTGCGACCAGGTACCCTCGAGCGCCGTTCAGTTTGACCTTGCCAACGTGCTGGCTGAAGAGCTGCGCGAGCTTGGTGCGGAAGATGCCCACGTGACCGAGCACGCCTATGTCTGCGCGCATATCCCCGCAAGTGCGGGCGCTGAGGACAAGCCCGCCCTGGGCCTGATTGCCCATCTCGACACCACCGAAGTTGCACCGGGCGCCGGCGTGAAGCCGCACATCGTACACTACGAAGGCGGCGACCTGGTCTGTGGCACGGTTGACGGTAAGTCCGTTGCCATGAGTACCGCCAAGCTTCCCGCCCTGAACGACCTCGCGGGTGAGGACTTGGTCTGCAGCGATGGCACCACGCTGCTGGGCGCAGACGACAAGGCAGGCGTCGCCGAGATCATGTCGCTTGTCGCGCGTATCGCTCAGGACCCTTCTCTGCCCCATCCCGCACTCGGCATTTGCTTCTGCCCTGACGAGGAGATCGGCCACGGAGCCGAGCTGTTGGATATCGATACCTTTGGCTGCAAGTACGCCTACACGGTCGACGGCGGCCCCATCGGCGAGCTGGAGTGGGAGTGCTTTAACGCCGCCGAGGTGACCGTCCGCTTTGAGGGCCAGTCCATCCACCCGGGCGACGCCAAAGGCCGTATGGTCAACGCAGCCAATCTGTTCTGCGACTTCAACGCGTTGCTCCCCTACGTGCAGCGCCCGGAGTATACGGAAGGCTACGAGGGCTTTTATCACCTTGAGGGTGTATCTGCGACCGTCGATCACGCCACAGCGCGCTATATCGTCCGCGACCATGACGCCGCCAAGTTCCAGCAGAAACTCGACCTTATTGATGCCGCCGCCTCGATGCTCAACCAGCGTCTGGGTGAGGAGCGCGTGACGGTCGAGATTAAGCAGCAGTATCGAAATATGGCCGAGATCGTTCGTGACTATCCCGAGCTTATTGATGTTGCCAAGGAAGCCTACCTTGCCTGCGGCGTTGAGCCCCAAGTGCTGCCAATTCGTGGCGGCACCGACGGCGCTCAGCTGTCGTTCCGCGGTCTGCCCTGCCCCAACCTTTCCACCGGCGGCTATTGCTACCACGGCGTCAACGAGTTTGTCCCGGTCAGTTCGCTCGTCAAGATGACCGACGTGCTCCAGGAGCTCGTCGCCCGCTTTGCATAAGGAACTCGAACAATCTAGGTAAGCAAAACCGCCCCGTCCTCAAAAACCGAGAACGGGGCGGTTTTTGGTGCAAGGGGAGTAGTCAGCACCGCAGGTTGAGCCAATGTCGGCGAGCGACGTCCAAGGCGAACAAGTTGGCATGAAAAAGGCAGGGCATTGACCTTCTGGTCATGCCCTGCCTTTTGAATGACAAATTGCCGCCTTGGGCGGCGCGCAGCGTCGAGCCGTTACGGCGTTTGGTAAAACGCCGTAACTTTTTTGATCATGCCGCCGAAGTTGAAAGGCAGATTGCCGCTCTGGCGGGTTTGCAGCGTCAACTGGTTACGCGGGCTGGTAAGCCCGCGTAACCCTAGTAGTTAGCTTCGTAGCCGTTGCCGTCGCCGGTGGGCTCTTCGTAGTAGTCCGAATCGCTCGAATCGCTTGAGTCATCGGAATCGTCAGAGCTGACCGATGAGGTTGCGGTACCGTTTGCGTAGTCGTCAGACGTGTTGTTGTTCAGGTCGCCGATCGTAGAGCTGGAACCGTCGGAAAGACCCATGGTGTTGGGACCCTTGGGATCCTTGCCGGCATCGACGCGCTCCATCATTTCCTTGAGCTCGTCCTCGTAGACAAAGACGTAGCTCACACCGTCGATCATGGTGCTGTCGTCGGCGTACGAAGGCAGGTTGGCCGAGTAGATACCGTCGACATCCATACCGCGCATGGCGTTGACCGTAGCCACGATATCCTGAACGCTCATATCGGTTACGAGCATATCGGACAGCGAATTAACCAGGCCAAAGATCTTCGTGGCATCGAAGTTATTGAGAATCTGGTTGGCAAGGGCGCCAAGCACCTGACGCTGGTGGCGCATGCGCGTGTAATCGCCGTCGGCATAGGTGTAGCGGCAGCGGGCATAGGTAAGGGCGGTGGCACCGTCCATATGCTGCTGGCCAGCGGTAATCTTAATATCCAGGTGCTCGGGGTCGTCAACATCATCGGTTGCGTTAATGTCGATACCGCCAACCGAATCAATCAGCGCCTGCATACCGTCGAAGCTGACCTCGGCATAGTGGGAAATCTGAACACCGCACAGCTCGTTGACCGCCTCGACCATGGCCTCGGCGCCGCCAACGGTATGGCAGGCGTTGATCTTCATGGTCTCACCCTTGTACTCGACCTTGGTGTCGCGCGGAACGGAAATGAGCGTCGCCTGCTTTTGCGTGGGGTCGATGCGTGCCAGGATAATCGAGTCGGCACGATACGTATCCTCGCCCGGACGGCCGTCGGTGCCAAGAAGCAGCACGTAGAACGGATCCTTTGCCTCATCGGTGTCAACCAGAACCCGACGCAGATTGTCGGTAATGACATTAGAATCGCCGAGCTTGCCCATAATGGTGGCAAACCACAGGCCGGCAGCGGTAGTGGCACTCAGCAGCACGCCAAGCACGACAATGAGCGCAACGTGACGAATCGTGTGGCTACGACGACGTTGACGAGCGCGCTCGGAATAGCGAGCCACGTTATCGCGACTGTAGATCTTGGCCTGCGCACCAGTTGAGGGTCTTCGGGCGGTGGTATCCGCGAGGGGCTTTTTATTAAACATAGGCAACCTGTATTAGTAGATGACGGGATCGGGGACGGTAGCATGCTCGACATGCGCGCCGAGCGCCTGCAGCTTTTCGACAAACTGCTCGTAGCCGCGCTTGATGTGATGGATAGCCGAAACCTCGGTCGTCCCGTCGGCGATCAAGCCCGCTACGACGAGGGCCGCTCCGCCACGCAGATCGGGCGAGGTAACCTGTGCGCCCGAGAAGCCCTTGACGCCATGAATCATGGCATGATGACTCTCGATACGAATGTCGGCACCCATGCGCACCAGCTCAGAGGCAAACATAAAGCGATTCTCGAAGATGTTCTCGGTAATAACGGAGCTACCATCGGCAAGGGCGGAGAGTACCATAATCTGCGCCTGCATGTCCGTCGGGAAGCCGGGGAACGGAAGCGTCTGGATGTCGACCGGCTTGATACGCTCGGCACGGTTCACATGGACACCATCCTCGACGCGCTCGCAATCGATACCCATGAGCTCCATCTTCTTGAGCACCATGCCCAAGTGAATGGGGCAAAAGCCCGTGACATCGACACCGCGATCGTCGGCCATCAACGCACCGGCAACGATAAAGGTACCGGCCTCGATGCGGTCGCCTACTACGCGATGGGTAACAGGATGGAGCTCTTCCACGCCTTCGATAGTCACGACGGGCGTGCCGGCGCCAACAATCTTGGCGCCCATCTCGTTGAGCATGTTGGCGAGATCGACAATCTCGGGCTCGCGGGCGGCATTGTCGATAACCGTGGTGCCCTGTGCGCGCACAGAGGCCATGATGAGGTTCTCGGTCGCACCGACGCTGGCGAACTCGAGCGTGACGGTGGTACCGCGCAGACCTTGGGGCGCATTGGCGTTGATGTAACCGTGGGCGGTATCAAACTCAACGCCCAGGGCCTCGAGACCCAGAATGTGCATATCGATCTTGCGAGCACCCAGGTTGCAGCCGCCCGGCATGGCAATCTTGGCGCGATGGAAGCGGCCCAGCAGGGGTCCCATGACGGCGGTGGAAGCACGCATCTTGGCAACGAGCTCGTAGGGGGCCTCCCAAGAATCGACCTGAGAGGTATCAATCTCGAGCGTGTGCTCGTCGAGAACATCGATCGTAGCGCCCATGCCCTTGAGCACCTTGCCCATCACGTGAACATCGGAAATATCGGGCACGTTCTGCAGCGTCGTCTTGCCCGGCGCCAGAAGCGTTGCCGCCATGAGTTTGAGCGCGGAGTTCTTGGCACCCGAGACGGGCACGGAGCCTCCGATGGCGTGGCCACCCTCAACGCGGATAATATCCAAGGTCTACCCTTTCAAAAAGCATGCCCGGGGTGGCTGGGCCATCCCGGGCATGATGTGTTCGCAAATGGTCGAACGCTAAATCGTTTGACTATTGGGCAAGCTTGAGCTTACACCATGCGATTTCATTATAGAGGTAGGCGCGGCGTGCATCATCCTCCGACAAATTACCCAGCTTCTCTTCAAAACCTTGAATATCAGCTTTAAGCTTGTCGGCATCGACGGTCGCCAAATCGCAAGCGCGCTCGGCGAGAACGGTCACGACATCGTCCGCAACCTGGGCATAGCCGCCGGCCACGGCAAACGTGTGGTCGACAGTGCCCATGGCCTTATCGGAAACGCGAACGTAACCGCGGTCGATCGTGCAGATCTCGCTGGAGTGAGCAGGCAGAACGCCAAACTCGCCATCCGTGGACGGAATCGACACAAACGCAGCGTCGCCCTCATAGGCGCAGCTCACGGGGCACACGATGCGGATACGCATAACCTACTTCTCCCCCATCTTGCGGGCGCGCTCGCGCACGTCCTCAATCGTGGAAGCATAGCGGAAAGCCTGCTCGGGCAGGTCATCGGCCTTGCCGTCGACAATCTCGGCGAAAGAGCGGACGGTATCCTCGACGCGGACGTAGACACCGGGGTTGCCGGTGAACTTCTCGGCGACGTGGAAGGACTGCGAGAGGAACTGCTGAATCTTACGGGCACGGTTGACCGTAAGGCGCTGCTCCTCGGACAGCTCGTCCATACCCAGAATGGCGATGATGTCCTGAAGGTCGGAGTACTCCTGCAGGAGCTCCTGGACCTTGACGGCGACACGGTAGTGCTCCTCGCCGACGATCGAGGGATCGAGAGCGTCGGAGGAAGATGCGAGCGGGTCGATAGCCGGGAACAGGCCGAGCGACGAAATGCTACGCGAAAGAACCGTGGTGGCGTCGAGGTGCGTAAACGTCGTGGCAGGCGCCGGGTCGGTCAGGTCGTCTGCGGGGACGTAGACAGCCTGGACGGAGGTAATGGAGCCCGTCTTGGTCGAGGTAATGCGCTCCTGGAGGTCGCCCATCTCGGTTGCCAGCGTGGGCTGGTAACCAACGGCGGACGGCATACGGCCCAGCAGTGCGGAAACCTCGGAACCTGCCTGGGAGAAGCGGAAGATGTTGTCGATGAACAGCAGAACGTCCTGGCCACGATCACGGAAATACTCAGCGGTGGTAAGGCCGGCCAGACCGATGCGCAGACGCGCTCCGGGCGGCTCGTTCATCTGACCATAGACCAAGCAAGTCTTGTCGATAACGCCAGACTCGCTCATCTCGAGGAACAGGTCGGTGCCCTCGCGGGTACGCTCGCCGACGCCGGTGAACACCGAGGTGCCACCGTGCTCCTGGGCGAGGTTGTTGATGAGCTCCTGAATCAGAACGGTCTTGCCGACGCCGGCGCCGCCGAACAGGCCTGTCTTGCCGCCACGGATGTAGGGCTCGAGCAGGTCGACGGCCTTAATGCCGGTCTCGAAGATCTCGGTCTTGGTGGTGAGCTCGTCGAAACGGGGCGCTGCATGGTGGATGGGGTAGAACTCCTCCACCTCGGGCATGGGCTTGCCGTCGACGGGCTTGCCCATGACGTTCCAAATACGGCCGAGCGTCTTGGGGCCAACGGGCATCTTCATGGGCTCACCGGTATCGGTGGCGATGAGGCCGCGCTGCAGGCCGTCGGTCGAGGACATGGCGACCGTGCGGACGACGCCGCCCGGAAGCTGGCTCTCGACCTCGAGGATCGTGCTCAGATGACCGATCGGGGTCTCGGCCTCGACCGTGAGCGCGTTGTAGATCGGGGGCACCGCACCGTCAAACTTGACGTCGACGACAGGGCCGATGATTCGCACGATGCGGCCATCACCGGCAGTCGTCTTCTTGGTGGCTTCCTCGACCGCAAGCTTTACGGTGTTATTAGCCATTACTGTTCCTCCAATGCTGAGGCTCCGCCGACGATCTCGTTAATCTCGGTCGTGATCGAAGCCTGGCGCACGCGACTATACGTGCGGGTAAGGGTCGAGATGATCGCGGTGGCGTTTTCCGTCGCGGAGTGCATGGCCTTGCGGCGTGCACCCTGCTCGGCAGCCGCCGAATCGATCAGGGCCTGGTAGATGACCGTCAGGATATAAGACGGCACAAGCTTGCCGAGAACATGCTCGGGAGAGGGCACGAACTCGAACGTGGACGAGATGCGCTTAGGGGCGTCGGTCTCGTTCTTACGCGGACCGTGGGCCATAGCGATCATCTCGGGGTCGAGCGGCAACAGATGCTCGACGCGAAGCTCCTGATCCACGCGGTTCTTGGCGTGGTGGTAGACAAGCTCGACACGGTCAAGCTCACCGGCACGATACGCATCGCAGATATGAGAGGAGATCATGCGGGCCTGATTGAAATCGGGCTCAGAGGAGTTGCCCTCAAAGTGCATGACGACGTTTGCGCGGTCACGGAAATACGTGGCCGGTTTGCGCCCACACGCGATGATCTCGCACTCGATGCCGTCGTTCGCCCAAGAAGCGGCGAGCTTTTCGGCCGTGCGCTCCACCGTCGTATTGAAACCGCCGGCAAGGCCGCGGTCCGAGGCAATAACGACAATCAGGCCATGCTTGACGCTCTCATGCTTCTGCAGCATGGGATCGGTGCCCGAACAGGAGGCGTCGCCGGCGACCGTCAACATGACGTCGGTCAGCGCCTCCTTATAGGGCTCGGCCTGCTTGGAGCGATCGAGGGCACGACGGATCTTGGCCGTAGAGACCATCTCCATCGTGCGCGTGATCTGCTTGGTCGTGGTAACCGAGGAGATTCGCTTCTTAATGTCGCGAAGGTTGGCCATGGGGCTTAGTTCTCCTCTGATCCAGAAACATCCGAATGGTGCTTGGCCATGAACTGCTGCTTGAAGTCGCCGATGACGCGCAAGAGCTCAGCCTTGGTGTCATCATCGATCTTCTTGGCGCGAACCTTGTCGAGCAGCGAACCAAAGCCATTGTCCATGTACTCGATGAGCTCGGCACGGAAAGGCAGCACGTCGGCAATCTCCAGGTCATCCAGGAAGCCCTCGTTGCCAGCGAACAGCGTAACGATCTGCTCGCCAACCTCAAACGGCTTGTAGCGCGGCTGCTTCAGGAGCTCGGTCATGCGGGCACCGTGGGTCAGCTGCTTCTGAGTAGCCTCGTCGAGGTCGGAGCCGAACTGCGTAAAGCCGGCGAGCTCCTGGTACGAAGCGAGGTCCAGACGGAGGTTACCGGCGACCTGCTTCATAGCCTTGGTCTGCGCGTCGCCACCGACGCGGGACACGGAAATGCCCACGTCGACTGCCGGGCGCTGACCCTGGAAGAAGAGCTCGGACTGCAGATAGATCTGACCATCGGTAATGGAAATGACGTTGGTCGGAATGTAGGCCGAGACGTCGCCGTCCTGGGTCTCGATGATCGGCAGTGCCGTCATGGAGCCGTAGCCGTTCTTCTTGGACATCTTGACGGCACGCTCGAGCAGACGAGAGTGCAGGTAGAAGATGTCGCCAGGATAGGCCTCGCGTCCGGGCGGACGATGCAGCGTCAGCGACATCTGACGGTAGGCCACGGCCTGCTTGGACAGGTCGTCGTAGATGACGAGCACGTGGCCGCCGGGGTTGGTCTCGCTAGCGGGCTTGCCGTCCTCGCCGTTGTACATGAAGAACTCGCCGATAGCGGCACCGGCCATAGGCGCGATGTACTGCATAGGGGCGGAATCGGCAGCGGTTGCCGAAACGATGATGGTGTAGTCGAGCGCACCGTGCTGAGCGAGGGTCTCGCGGATGTTGGCAACCGTGGAGGCCTTCTGGCCGATGGCGACATAGATGCAGACCATGCCCTTGCCGCGCTGGTTGAGGATAGCGTCGATGGCGATGGCGGTCTTACCGGTCTTACGGTCGCCAATGATGAGCTCACGCTGACCACGGCCGATAGGCACCATGGAGTCGATGGCCAACAGACCGGTCTGAACCGGCTCGCACACCGGGGTACGGTCGATAACGCCGGGGGCCTTGAACTCGATGGGGCGACGGTGCGTGGCGACGATGTCGCCCAGGCCGTCGATGGGCTGGCCGAGCGGATTGACGACGCGGCCGAGCATGGCACGGCTCACGGGGATATCCATAATGCGGCCAGTGGTGCGGCACTCGTCGCCTTCCTTGATGGAGTCGACGGCACCAAACAGAACGGCGCCGACCTCGTCGCGGTCAAGGTTCTGGGCAAGGCCGAAGACGGTCTCACCGGTATCGGAGCTCTTGAACTCCAGAAGCTCGCCTGCCATGGCGCTCTTGAGGCCGGAGACGCGCGCGATGCCGTCGCCTACCTCGTCGACCGTTGAAACCTCATGCGTATCGACCGTCGCGGAGAGGCTCGTGAGCTGCTCCTGCAGTTTCTTGGCGATATCCTGGGCATTGAGGGTTTCGGACATTAGGCTTCACCTCCGTACGAATTAGCAGAGTTTGCGAGGGTCTCCTGCGCGATGCGCAGCTGCGTCTTGACGGAAATGTCACGACGCTCGCCGCGGGCCTCGAGCACCAGGCCGCCCACGATAGACGGGTCGACCTGCTCGATAAGGAATACCTTGCGGCCGAAGTCCTGCTCGCATTTCTTAGTGATGGTTTGACGCAGCTCGTCGTCGAGCGGGATCGCCGTGGTGACGGTCACGCCCACTACATCCTCGTCTTCCTCGGCAACATACTTAAAGGCAGCTGCCACCTTGGGAAGAAGGTCGAGCTGGTCGCGCTTGGACATGGTGTCGAGCACGGCGATGATCTCGGGGCTGGCGCTAGCCAGGCGCTCGATCATCTCGAGGTCCTCGAACACATGGTTCTCGGCCTTAGCGGCTTCCAGAAGGGAGCGCGCGTAGGTCTCGAGCACCTTGTCCTGATAGCGGCTAGTCGGCATTCAGGCTACCTGCTTCCTGGATGTAGCGCTCGATGAGCTTCTTCTGCTCGGCCTCGTCATCGAGTGCCTCGCCCACGATCTTGGTGGCGACGGCAACGGACAGGTCGGCGATGGAGCTCGCGGCACCGGCGTAGATGGACTTGCGCTCGTCCTCGACGGTCGTATGGGCCTTGGCGATGATCTCCTCGGCCTCCTTGTGAGCAGCCTCGATGATACGGGCGCGCTCGGACTCGGCGTCCTTACGGGCCTCGAGAACGATGTCGGCAGCCTGACGACGGGCGTCGGTGACGATCGAGTCGGACTCAGCGCGCTTGGCGATAGCCTCCTGCTTGGTCTTCTCGGCCTCGTCGAGGCTCTCCTCGATCTTCTTGCCGCGCTCCTCCATGGTTTTCATGATGCCCGGCAGGGCGACCTTGGCCAGCACGATCCAGATAATCAGGAAGGCGATAAGCGCCGGGATGAACTCCGCCATCTTAGGGATGAGGATGTCCGCACCGGCAGCGCCGTCCTCAGCGAACGCGGAAACCGGCATGAGCAGCGCGGCCGCGGACGCGGAGAGTGCGATCGCGCTCTTCTGGGATGAAAGATTCATACTTGACGCTCCGTGCTATTTAACGATCAGCGCGACAACGAAGCCGATCAGAGCCAGAGCCTCGCCGAAGGCGGAGCCCATGATGAAGACGGTGAACACGCGGCCCTGGACCTCAGGCTGACGGGCCATAGCACCCGTAGCACCCAGAGCAGACAGGCCGATAGCAAGACCAGCGCCGATAACACCGAGACCGTAACCGATAACTCCCACGATTCCTCCTTTGTCGTGCGTGTCTTATTTCACGCAGGATAACCTTTTTATAACTGCCGGGCTCCATGGGTACGGGCACCGGCGGTTTAACGAATTGCCTTACCTTTAAGGCGCGAACGGAAGACTACTCCTCCTCCGCGACCTCCTCTGCCTCGGAGACATACACGGCGGTAAGGACCGTGAAGACGTAAGCCTGGATGGCGCCGACCACAAGCTCGATCGCATAGATCAGGATGAGGATGGCAAGCCAGGCAAGCGAAGGCAGGGCGCCGACGGCGTGGGCCGCGGAAACCTGCTGAAGCAGCGGCTGCATGAACATGCTCGCCATGATGGCGAACGAGCCCATGACCACGTGTCCTGCGAACATGTTGCAGAACAGACGGACGGCGAGCGTGATGAGGCGCAGGAAGGTCGAGAAAAGCTCGACGACCCACACGAGCACGTTCATCGGGAAGCTCACGCCCTGCGGGGCGAGGCTCTTGATGTAGCCAATCACGCCGTGAGCCTTGCATCCGTAGTAGATGAAGTACACGAAGGCGAAGATGGCGAGCGCGGCGGTGGAGCCGATTGCGCCGGTGCCGGGCTTCATTCCCGGGATCAGGCCGATCATGTTATTGATCAGGATGAACAGGAAAAGCGAGCACAGGAACGGGAAGTGCTTCTTCCAGTTCTCACCCACGACGCCCTTGCCGATATCGTTCTCGACGTACTCGATGATGTACTCGAAACCGTTGACGAAGAAGCCCTTGGGAACCAGGGTCTGCTTCTTCTTGAACACGGCCAGGACGATCAGGAGCACGATCGTGGAGACGATCAGCCAAAACGAGTACTGCGTGATGCCGCAGCTCAGATCGCCCACGACAGGGGTGGAGCTGAACTCGCTGACCAGATGATTAATCTCATCAGGCAGCTTTTCAAAAATTTCCACGACTTACCTTTCGACCTCATGAGGATCTCGCAGCGCCTTGGCGACGCGAACCGTGCAGGCGGCCATAAAGGCCACGAAGCCGATCGCCTCGCCCAGGAGGAACATGCGAAATGCCTCTCCGAACAACACAAACACAACCAAGGTAAAGACGAGCAGGGCGATTGCCGAGACCGCCAGACTCACCATACCCTTGAGCATGTCCGCATTCTGCTTATCGTCAAGAACCGGCTTGAGCGTAAAGACAAAGGGAAGAAAGGCGACCGCGCCCGCGATGGCGCCTGCAACGATAGCGAGCAGATCGGCTATCTGAAACATTGGCGTCCTCACTTTCCTTTTTTATCGCCTCACAGGACAGTTCCCGCCAAACATTGGTGACTATTGTACGAGCCAATCGCTAAAGTACAACCGAAAAAGCATCGGTTAATACGCACCTGTTCGTTTTCTTAAGACCTTCTTTATGCCGCAGGTACGGTAATACGTTTTTCTCGAACCCTGCAGGGCAAAACGTCCATTAACTAAAGGTGCGCACAGGCGTCTTCTACTTGCCCGCGCGCACCATTTCTTCCTATTTGCAGCCGCGGCCGTCTTAGCCCAGCGACTAGAGCGTGCCGTAGATGCGATCGCCGGCGTCGCCCAGGCCGGGAACGATGTAGGCAGCCTCGTTGAGATGGTCGTCGATAGCGCAGGTATAGATATGCACATCTGGGTCCTTCTCGGTCAGCGACTTGAGGCCCTCGGGGGCAGCGACGATGCACAGCATGCGGATGTCCTTGACACCGCGCTCGCGCAGGTAGCTGATGGCCATCTCGGCCGAACCGCCCGTGGCGAGCATGGGGTCGACGACCAGGCAGATGCGCTGGTCGATATCCTTGGGCATCTTGCAGTAATACTCATGCGGCTCATGGGTAACCTCGTCGCGTTCCATACCGATGTGGCCTACGCGAGCGGAGGGCACCAGGTCGAGAATGCCGTCGACCATGCCAAGGCCCGCACGCAGGATGGGCACGATGGCGAGTTTCTTGCCGGCGAGCTGTTTGAACGTGGCGGTAGTGATGGGGGTCTCGACCTCGACGTCTTCCATAGGCAGGTCGCGCATGGCCTCGTAGCCGTCAAAAAGCGCGAGTTCGCGCACGAGCTGGCGGAACTGGTTGGTGCCGGTGTTTTTGTCGCGCAGGATCGACAGCTTGTGCTGGACGAGCGGATGATCGACAAGCGTCACACGGGACGCATCGTAGGTGACGGTCATGGGTTGATTGCCCCTTTCGTTGCGGCCGCAAAACGGCCTTGCTGACAAGGCGCGCAGCAATGTTGCCGCCGCACGCCATGCATAAGTTTAGCGGTTTGTTGTATCGAGCAGCCCATCGCAGCCCTACTGTGCGGTACTGAGCGAGCGCTTGACTGCATCACGCCAGCCCGCAAGGTTTTGCTCGCGACGCTCGGCGGACATATGGGGAAGGAAGGTCCTAACGATCTGGGCATTTTGCTCCAGCTCTTCAAGGTCTTCCCAATAGCCGACGGCAAGACCCGCCAAGTACGCGGCACCGATTGCCGTGGTCTCCACCGTCTCGCATTGCAGCACGGGGATATCCAGCAGGTCGGCCTGGAATTGCATGATGAACTCGTTGCGCGAGGCGCCGCCATCGACGGACAGGCGCTCAATCGAAAGTCCCACGTCCTGCTCCATGGCGCGCAGCACGTCATAACTCTGGTAGGCCATGGACTCGCAGGCCGCACGCACAATGGTCGCGCGACTCGAGGCACCGGTCAGACCGCACACGATACCGCGGGCATGCGGGTCCCACCAGGGAGCGCCCAGGCCAGCGAAGGCGGGGACGAAGTAGCAGCCCTCGTTGTCGTTGATCGAAGCGGCGAGTTGCGCGGACTCGCTCACACTCGAGATGATGCCCATGTTGTTGCGCAGCCAGTTCATGGTGGAACCGGCGGCAAAGATAGAACCCTCGAGCGCATAGCTGATCTTGCCGTCCGCGGCGATACCGATCGTGGAGACCAGACCGTTCTTGGATTCGACGACCTCGTCGCCGGTGTTCATGAGCATAAAGCAACCCGTGCCATAGGTGTTTTTGGTCTGGCCGGGATGGAAGCAGCAGTGGCCGAACAGCGACGCCTGCTGATCGCCCGCCACGCCCATGATGGGCGGCATGTTGGTCATGATGTCGCTCGCGACGCGGCCGTAGTCGCCCGAGCTCCAACGAACCTCGGGCATCATGGAACGTGGAACGTCAAAGAGCGCCAGCAGGTCGTCGTCCCAATCGAGCGTATGGATATTAAAGAGCGCCGTGCGGCTGGCATTGGTGTAGTCGGTGGCAAAGACCTGACTGCCGGTGAGGTTGTAGATGAGCCAGGTGTCGATGGTGCCGAACATGAGGTCGCCCGCCGCCGCGCTCTCACGCGCACCGTCGACGTTGTCGAGGATCCACTGCACCTTGGAAGCCGAGAAATACGGATCGAGCGTAAGTCCCGTGCGGGAGCGCACCAGCTCTTCTGCGCCCCGCTCGACCAGCTCGTCGATCAGAGGTGCGGTGCGACGGCATTGCCACACGATGGCGTTATAGATGGGTTGGCCGCTTATGCGATCCCACACCACCGTGGTCTCGCGCTGGTTGGAGATACCGATGGCGGCGATGCGGTCAGAATGGATGCCGCTCTTAAACTGGACCTCCATCATCACGCCGATCTGGCTGGCAAGCACCTCCATGGGGTCTTGCTCTATCCAACCGGGACGCGGGAAGCTGGTTTTGACGCTACGACGTGCCTGCGCGACGATGCAGCCGTACTCGTCGACGATGGTCGCAAGTACCGAGGTGGTGCCGCAGTCGAGCGCCATGATGTAGGAACCGCCAAAGTTAAACGAGGCATCTTCCATGCCCAGGCTGCCCAGATTCAACGACATCGTTTACACCTTTCTATTGCATCGGGTCGGACAGGACCCGTTCGATCTCTGATGCGGGAAGTGCGCCTTGACGCAGGATCTGGAGCCCGCCGTGCTGGAACGACACGATGGTCGAGGCGTCGCAACACGGGGTCTCGCCGGCGTCGACGGCAACATCGACCCCCTCCAGGATGCGACCTTCGACGGCGGCAAAGCTTGCCGGCGAAGGCGCGCCGTGCGTGTTGGCGCTCGTGCAGGCAAGGGGACTGCCGCAGGCGCGGATGAGCGCTTGGACCACGGGAGAGGCCGAAGCGCGCAGGGCCACGGTGTCGTCGGCAGCGCGCATAAAGGTCGGCACGCAGGGGGCTGCCTTGACCACGATAGTCAGGGCTCCCGGCCAGCATCGTCGCGCGAGTACGCGGGCATCTTCCGGGATATCCACGCCATAGCGGTCGAGTGCTTCGACGCCATCGACCAGCCAAGCGACGGTTTGCGTGAGCTCACGTTGCTTGAGAGTGAAGATACGGCGATAGCCGGTGCCGAGCGCAGGAACTGCGGCGCCATTGACGGCAGCCTGCGGATCGCGCGGCCACGATGGGAATTCGCTTGTATCTTGGGGCACGGCGTCCGAGAAGGCGTTGACTGCCACGGCGACACCGTAGACGGTCTCGGTCGGAATCAAGGCCAGGCCGCCGCGGCCGAGCACCTCGGCCGCGCGCTCGACGGCAAGCCGGTGCGGCTCGCGCGTTCCCTCGTATACCCGATAGACCGTCTGCATGTGTATGCCAGCCCCTTACGCTCTGGTGCAAGTTTGTTTACTGAGGGGCATTCTCGCACGAAACGTTCAACCTATTTGCCCAGAGCGCATGTTGGTTTGGTGAGCGGCTCTAGTAGTCGGTGAAAGTGAGGGGGTTA
>CAVALS010000020.1:0-6595 GCA_963589385.1 Bacteroidaceae bacterium | reverse complement strand
CTTCGGTATCCTGCTGTGCCTGGCCCAGCCCGTGCAGTACGCGATCATGTTTGCGATCGCCTCGCTGGTTTCCTTTGCCATCTCGTTTGTCCTGTACAAGGACGAGCCCAAGGCTTCCGAGCAGGCCTAAGAGCTTTTGATTGAGGGGTGCCCGCGGGCTGTATGCTCGCGGGTGTTTCCCGCATTTGGCGCCGATCTCTGGCGCCTTGTAACTTTCGATCCGTTAGGACTTTGATATGTCTAATGCACTTGGCCGCGACCTTGCAAAGCTGGTTGCCGCTGTTGACGCCGCCGCCTCTGAGTGCGGTCATGGCGCATATGTCCAGCGCTTCCATATTATGCCGCCGGCGGGCTGGCTCAACGACCCCAACGGTCTTTGCCAGGCGGGTGGCGTGTTCCATGCCTATTTTCAGTATGCGCCGTTTGATGTCGAGGGTGGCGTTAAGGCTTGGGGTCATGCGACGAGTCGCGACCTTATGACGTGGGACTACGTTGGCGCCCCGCTGCTGCCCGACGAGCCGTTCGATTGCCACGGTGTGTATTCGGGCTCCGCGCTTGCCGAGGACGGCCGTATTCGCGTGCTGTACACAGGCAACGTGAAGCTTTCCGATGCGGACGGGACGTACGACTACGTCAATACCGGCCGTCGCGCTGATACCGTCTATGTGGAGAGTACCGACGGTCAGGCGTTTGGCGCCAAGCGCGTGGTGCTGGCTTCCGAGGATTATCCCGAGGATTTGACCTGCCATGTGCGCGATCCCAAGGTGTGGCGTGACGCGGACGGGCGTTATCACATGGTGCTGGGCGCGCGTCGCCGCGTGGATGGTCCGCATGTCGATAGTCGATTTTGCGTCATGCACGGCGAGGGCGCCGGGCGCGATGTGGGCGAGATCCTGGTGTATGGCTCGGCGGATATGCTGAGCTGGGAGCTCGAGAGTCGTGTGTCTACGCCCGAGCGTTTTGGCTTTATGTGGGAGTGCCCGGGATACCTTGAGCTTGAGACGGATGGCGGTGTACCGGCGAAGTGGCTGTCCTTCTCGCCCCAGGGCCTCGAGGGCGGCCGTTGGGACCGCGGCAACGTATACGCTGCTGGCTACATGCCCGTGACGGGCGATATTACGGGTGGTGACGGTGCCTATGAGCTGGGCGAGTTCCGCCTGTGGGACGCCGGTTTTGACTTCTATGCTCCGCAGGAGTTCACGGCCGAGGACGGTCGTCACATTCTGATCGGCTGGATGGGCATGCCCGATGAGCCGACCTATGGCAACGACCCCACCGTGGCGTGTGGCTGGCAGCACTGTATGACGGTGCCGCGTGAGCTTACAGCCGGTGCTGGCGGCGTGGTACTGCAGCAGCCGGCGCGCGAGATCGAGCGCCATTATGCCTCGGTGCGTGTGGGGGAGGGCTCGTTGGAGGTTGCCGGCGATACTTGCTTTGACGTCGTTGCTGACGGTGTCGACGGCGCGTTTACCGTGACCGTTGATGGCGAGCTGAAGCTGGCGTTTGTTCCCGCCGAGGGCGAACTGCCCTCGCGCTTTGAGATGCGATTTACCGATGAGGGTCGCGCTTCTGCCGGCTGCGGTCGTACCGTGCGCTGGGAGCCCGTCGACGAGGTGCGCAACGTGCGCATTGTTGGCGATGTCTCGTCGGTCGAGGTGTTTGTGAACGATGGCTCGCTCGTGTTTTCGACGCGCATCTATCCCGAGGCCTATGGCGTGACCGTTGACGCTCCGGGCGCGAATGTGACCTACCACGCGCTCAACATCTAGGCGATTCGTCGCATATCGGCGCTATACTGCAGCCGTAGCCCACGATGCGGGAAACATCCGCATCGTGGGTTTTGTTTTGGAGGGAAGGTGCCGTATGGGCGTACAGCAACTAGAAGAGGCCTGGGCTTTGAGGACCGGCGCGCGTGAGGCGCGGTTGCTTGCGGCCCCGCATGTGCCGGCAGCGCTGTCGCAGCTGGGGATTGTGCGTCCCGGTGACCGCCTGGTGGTCTTTGCGGACGACTTTGCCGATGCGTTTGCGCGCGGCTTTGATGGCTGCGATGTCGCGCTGGTGGGCTCGACGTCCGCCGAGGCGTTTGCCGCTGCGTCCGAGGGCTTTGATGCTTCGTTTGATGCCGAGGGGCCGCACCTGTGGTGGTTTGTCAACTCCATCGGCGGGTTTGGTCTGCGTGTGCCCGACCTTCGCGCTCTTGGCCGCGCGGCTCGTGAGGCCCGCGCGCTGCTTGTTGTGGACAACACCGTGGCGTCGGCTTTTGGCTGCGATCCGCTGCGGCTGGGTGCTGTGCTGTCGCTTGAGGCGCTCGATCGCGTGAGCGCCGGCAAGGCTCCGCGCAAGCTCGTTGCCGCTTCGGTGGCGCGCTCGCAGCTCAAACGCCATCGCGTGAATGCCGCGGCTGAGTGCGCGCATGCCCTGCTTGAGGGCTGTGGCTTGGCCAAGATTGATTTGCCTGCTGATGAGGCCGCTGTGCTGGATCGCGGGCTGGACTCGCTCGATATCCGCATGCAGGCACATTTCGACCGCGCACGTGCGCTGGCCGAGTATCTGGCCGCCAATGAGATGGTGCGCAACGTGCACTATCCCGGGCTGAGCTCGCATCCCGACCATGCGGCTGCAACGGGAATCCTCGAGCACGGCTTTGGCCCGGCAGTTGAATTTGATCTTATCGAGCTTAGCTCGGGGGAGCTGTTCGATGCTTTGTCCGGGGAGTTTCGCACATCGCCCGCCGGCGGCGCAACGACGCGCCTTTCGGCTCCACGCGGCAAGCAGGGGAGCACCGTCCGCCTCTTCGCCGGTACCGACGACCCCCTGATAGTTGCGGCCACCCTAGACAACGCCCTCCGATGATTTTTCTGGGACGGGGATTAAAAAATCATTAGGTACACAATGATTTTTTAATCCCCGTCCCAGAAAAATCATCTATGGTGACCGACCGGCTAAAAAGCCCCGTCCCAAATTGGCTACTCTTTGATGCTGGCGATGAGGTCGTTTGCTTTGGTGGCAATGACGTTGTTGATGTCGGCCTGCAGCTCCTCGTAGACCGCTATGGCTCGCTCGCCGGCGGGGGGGAGGGGGGATCCGCGGGCTCCGTCGCGCTCGATGAGTTTGCAGCCCAGCTGCCCTTCAGCCTCGTTTACGATGCGCCATGCCTTGGAATACGCCATGCCCATGCTTTTGGCGGCGCGGTTGAGCGAGTGCTCCCGGGCAATACCCTGCAGCAGCAAGACGCAGCCATGACCAAACACGCCCGGCAGGTCTTTGTCGCACGCTTGAATGACCAACTTTGCCGTCGTCTTGTACTCCATGTGCTCCACGTCTCCCCGCTAAAGTGTTTGCTGGGCAAACGCAAAGCCTGCGTCAAACCCTCGTGTGCTCTTCTTAAATCATGCATTGTAGCAGTCAAAGTGCGTTAAGATACTTCCCCAGTATTGGGCGCCCAAGGTTGGGCTGGGTCCTACGAGGCCTGCAGCCGACCGGTCGCATGGAAAAAGGAGAAACATGGCTACGTTCTTTCCCGGTGAGTCCCACACGTTTTCGGAGTATCTGCTGGTCCCTGGTTACTCGTCCTCGCAGTGCATCCCCAACAACGTCTCTCTTAAGACGCCGTTAACCCGCTTCAAGCGCGGTGAGAAGCCGGCAATCACCCTGAACATCCCCATGGTTTCCGCCATCATGCAGTCCGTCTCGGGCGTCGACATGGGTGTCGCGCTCGCTACCGAGGGTGGCCTGTCCTTCATTTACGGTTCCCAGAGCGCCGAGTCCGAGGCCGCTATGGTCAAGGCCGTCAAGGATCACAAGGCTGGTTTCGTTCAGTCCGATTCCACGCTGACCCCCGATATGACCATGGAGCAGGTCATCGAGCTCAAGGAGAAGACCGGTCACTCCACCATGCCGGTTACCGACGACGGCACTCCCAAGGGTAAGCTCCTGGGCATCGTCACCAGCCGTGACTATCGCCCCAGCCGCGATGACCACCAGACGAAGGTCTCCGAGTTCATGACTCCGCGCGAGCAGCTTATCGTGGGCGACAAGAACATTAGCCTCAAGGTTGCCAACGACGTCATCTGGGACAACAAGCTCAACGCTCTGCCCATCGTCGACGACAACGATCACCTCATGGGCATCGTTTTCCGCAAGGACTACGACAGCCACAAGACCAACCCCAACGAGCTGCTCGATAACGACAAGCGCTACATGGTCGGCGCCGGTATCAACACCCGCGACTATGCCGAGCGCGTGCCGCTGCTCATCGAGGCCGGCGCCGATGTCCTGTGCATCGACTCCTCCGAGGGCTTCAGCGAGTGGCAGAAGCGCACCATCGAGTGGATCCGCGCCAACTACGGCGAGGACGTCAAGGTCGGTGCCGGTAACGTCGTCGACGCCGAGGGCTTCCGCTTCCTGGCCGACTGCGGTGCCGACTTCATCAAGGTCGGTATCGGCGGCGGTTCCATCTGCATCACCCGTGAGACCAAGGGCATCGGCCGTGGCCAAGCTACCGCGCTGATCGATGTCTGTCGCGCCCGTGACGAGTACTACGAGGAGACCGGTGTTTACGTGCCCGTGTGCTCCGACGGCGGTATCGTCTACGACTACCACATGACGCTCGCCCTTGCCATGGGTGCCGACTTCATGATGCTGGGCCGCTACTTCGCCCGCTTCGACGAGAGCCCGACCGAGCGCGTCAACGTGAACGGCCAGTACATGAAGGAGTACTGGGGCGAGGGTTCTGTGCGTGCCCGCAACTGGCAGCGTTACGACCTGGGCGGCGCCGCGAAGCTCAGCTTCGTCGAGGGCGTCGACTCCTACGTTCCCTACGCAGGTTCCCTCAAGGACGGCGTGGGCGGCACGCTCTACAAGGTCAAGTCCACGATGTGCAACTGCGGTGCCCTCTCGATCCCCGAGCTCCAGGAAAAGGCACGCCTGACGCTGGTCAGCTCCACTTCCATCGTCGAAGGCGGCGCCCACGACGTAGTCGTCAAGGATTCGCAGCAGAGCGTTTCCTACCGCTAAGCGGCTTTCCCAAGCACCGCACCTTGCCGTTCAAACCGTCGCTCGCGTACCAAAGTACGCGTCGCTCCTCTTTCACGGCAATCTGCGGCACTTGGAAAACCCGATCATGCTTGGGCGGGTAACAATTAGCGGTTGATTCACAACCACGTTATTTAGATAAAGCGAGATGCCTGCAAGTCGCAGGCATCTCGCTTGTCGTATTTGCTATTATCATGCGAGTTAACGATGTGGCGGGGCGTTCTTACCTTTGCTCGCTGCAAGTTCCGCACGAGCCGAAGAGCACTTAATGTGCTCTTCGTGCGAGCAGGACTGTCCGCAGCAGCGAGTAAAGGTAAGAACGCCCCGCCCCAACCCAGCTAACAAAGGAGCTGATATGTGCGATTGCACAGATCATAAGGATGAGATTCCTGCCTACGACGCGCAGGCCATTGAGTCCCGGTGGATGAAGGCCTGGGAGGACTCCAACCTCTTTGCCGTCGACACCGACGACAGCAAGCCCAAGAAGTATGTGCTCGAGATGTTCCCGTATCCGTCGGGCGACCTGCACATGGGCCACGCGCGCAACTATACCATCGGCGATGCCATGGCCCGTCAGGCCCGCATGCGCGGCTACGACGTGCTGCACCCCATCGGCTTCGATGCCTTTGGCCTTCCTGCCGAGAACGCCGCTATCAAGCACAACACGCAGGCTGCCGCCTGGACGTATAAGAACATGGACCAGGCGCTCGCCACGATGAAGCGCATGGGCTTCTCCTACGATCTGGATCGCATGGTCAAGACCTGCAGCCCCGACTACTACCGCTGGGGTCAGTGGATCTTTGAGAAGATGTGGGAAAAGGGTCTGGTCTACCGCAAGAAGAACCCGGTCAACTGGTGCCCCAACTGCAAGACCGTTCTGGCTAACGAGCAGGTTACCGAGGGCAAGTGCTGGCGCTGCGGCACCGAGCCCGAGAAGCGCGACCTTGAGCAGTGGTACTACAAGATTACCGAGTACTCCCAGGAACTGCTCGATGACTTGGAGAAGCTCCCCGGCTGGCCCGAGCGCGTCAAGCAGATGCAGGCCAACTGGATCGGTCGCTCCGAGGGCGCCGAGGTCGACTTTACCCTGTGCGACCAGAATGGCGAGCCCATCGAGGGCGATGAGGGCAAGATCACCGTCTTCACCACGCGCGCCGATACCCTTTTTGGCGTTTCCTTCTTTGTCCTGGCTCCCGAGTACGCCGGCCTGCACGAGCTCGTCGAGGGCACGGAGTACGAGGAGGCCGTCACCAAGATTGTCGAGGACTCCAAGCATATCTCTGCCGTCGAGCGTGCCCAGGGCACCATCGAGAAGCACGGCGCTTTTACCGGCCGCTACGTGGTGAACCCCGTGAACGGCGAGAAGGTCCCCGTGTGGGTTGCCGATTATGTCGTCGCCGACTACGGTACCGGTGCCGTCATGGCCGTTCCCTGTGGCGACCAGCGCGACTTTGAGTTTGCCCGCAAGTACGACCTGCCGATCGTGCCGATCATCCTGGACGATGTCGATCGCGCTGCCGTCGAGGCCAGCGGCGAGACCATCGATACCTTCCATGCCGAG